>JAYRHC010000067.1:0-11953 GCA_041907525.1 Candidatus Woesebacteria bacterium | reverse complement strand
CGCATGGCACACTATTTTCTGTTCCTGATACGAAGAGTTCATTTCTCCCCATACATGGTTTCTGTACGATATTCGAAGGTTGATCGTACCAGTTCTTTTGCTTTAGTCCCTTTTCGTCGAGAAGATACTGCATCATCCGATTCCAGATAGGCGCAGCTCCCGTGACTCCCGATGTCAGGTAAGGATTCATGGGTGTATGGTCATTATTCCCTACCCACACTACGACCAAGTAATCAGGTGTATACCCTATGGTCCAGTTATCCCGCTTCTCATCTGTAGTGCCTGTTTTTACCGCTACTTTGTACCCTTTTATTTCAAGCTGAGAATTGTATCCGAATGCAGCGCTTCGAGCATGATTGTCTGAGAGTATGTCGGAAATGATATACGCATAGGCGGGGTCTATAATCTGCGTAGGAGCATCGAGACCCAGATTGACAGATGCATTTCCCTTCCCCGCAAGGGTGATAATGGGGGACAACTCCACACGAGTTCCCCTATTCGCCAGGACACCATATGCCTGTGCCATATTCGTCATGGTAACATCACCACCCCCGAGAGCGAGTGAAAGACCGTAGTTGGATGGGTCTTCCCATGTATCGATACCCACCTGTTTTGCGAATTCCATAAAGTCGGTCACCCCTACTCTGTTAATAACCTTCACGGCAGGTATGTTGTATGAGTTCGCGAGAGCATTCCGAGCAGTCACTCTTCCGTGAAATCTTCCGTCATAATTTACGGGACGATAGGATTCGTATCCTCCATTTTGAAAAACGGTCGGAGTATCATCGATAAGAGACGCTGCTGTATAGCCCTTTTCGAGTGCATATGCATAGAGAATCGGTTTTATTGAGGAACCCGGCTGACGTAGAGCAGTCGTAACATTAAACTCCCCACTGACCCCATCGAAGAAGTCCACTGATCCCACCATCGCAAGTATCTCACCCGTTGATGGGTTCGTGACGAGGATCGCTCCGTTTGAGACATTGAGATACCGAATCTTTTCAATCTCTTCCGCGAGTATTTCTTCGGCTTTTTTTTGCACATCGATATCAAGCGTGGTCCGGATCATATATCCGCCCTGATACAGGTCATTCGAATCGAGAATCTTTTCTAAATACTTACGGACGTAGAAAACGAAGTGAGGGGCTACTATTGAAATCGTATCCGGCATGATATGAACAGGCTCTCGTATAGCCTCCTCATACTGATCATTTGAGATATATTCTTGTATGAGCATCTCCTGTAATACCTGATCACGCCTTGCGGTGGCGTTTGCGATGTTTGTGAAAGGAGAATAGATGGAGGGAGCCTGGGGTAATCCCGCAAGAAGCGCTGCCTCAGAAAGCGTGATGTCCTTCGCGGACTTTCCGAAATATTTTCTGCTCGCCTCTTCTATTCCATACACAGAGCCTCCGTATGGCACTTGATTGAGATACATCTCCAATATCTTATCCTTCGAATACATCCGTTCCGTCTCGAGAGCGATAATAATCTCTTTAAATTTCCGAAGCAAGGTTCTCTCAGGAGTAAGGAGTGCTGTTTTGACGAGCTGTTGGGTGATAGTTGAGCCGCCCTGTATTCCTCGATTTCTGAAGTATGTATCTCGGAATGCACGTGCAATCCCGCTTATGAAGGATACCCCGCGATGATTATAGAAGTCCTTGTCTTCAATAGCTATCGTCGCTTGGGCAATGTAACGCGGCAGTTCGGACAGTGTAATCGGCGTACGTCGTTGATCTTTATAAAAATCAAACAGGAGTTTACCATTTCGATCATAGACGTGGCTCGTAAGTGCGAAGTTGGTCTTGCCTATGTCCTGGGGTCTGGGGAGATGTATGTAGAATTGGTAGAATGCATAGGTGGCGGTCCCAAATATGATACAGAGCATTACGATAGCAAAGATAGTAAGACGAATATATTTTGTTTTGATATTCTTTATTTTCGTATCCCGACTCAACGTAAGGTGTGTCCTGTCTTGGTGTGTACTAATGAGTTCAAGCATTCTCGAGGTCTCACGCACTTGTCGATCGATTACATGATCCGGGGAAGGTCTCGTTCTTTTGAAAAACGAAGTTGGCATTTGCAGGATGTACGTGAATCTCGTCCAGATACGATTCATGATTTTCCAGCACCGAGTCTGGATGGCAGACACCACCCCCACGACTTTCAGTGATCTCGTACGGAGTGTCTGAGATACAGCGCGTACTGAAAATCTAGAAAATATGACTGTCTTCATATGTCTCAGAAGATAATACAAAGCCAAGATGTGCCCGCGGATAAATCGAAAGACGAATGTAGGAGGTTTGGCAGTCATTTCACCAATCCAGACAAATAGTTTCAATGTATGGAGTGCTATCCGCGTTACCAATATTCGCAGATTTGATGGGGTGATTCTCAGTGACAAAGAAGTCATGCGTCGGATTATACCCTATAGTATTGGTGTCTTCAAGCCTTCTTAAAAGGAACATGTTTCAGTTTGCTTCGGACGATAAGCCTATTCCAATAGGTGCCCGGTGGAACACAGGTGATAAGGGTGAGATACGAGGCATCGTATCGAGGCTCAAGTACAGATATTTGATCGGGCTTCACTACGAACATATCATAGATCTCGTATTCATATTCCTGATTATCATACGTCACGAAGATACTGTCGCCTTTCGATAGGTCGGGTACATGAGTGAATATCGTTTTGTAATCCTTCACGTTATAGAGCTGTGGCAGGGTTGAGTGACCGAAAATATTCACAGACCCATATTCACCAGGGGCAGTACTCGGGAGATAGTGCACCAAACTTTTTGCAAGATCGTCACCTCTTACCGTGACCTTTGCATTCTGAATACTCAGCTTGGGGATTGATAACCAATATTCATTCACTTTAAAGGTATTTTTCGCACTCGGTAATTGAGGCCTTTGCGGGAACCAATCTTGAAGTTGGAGGAATTCCCGAACATTCTGAGAAAGTGTTGTGTTCTCCCCTAGGATCGCACGTGCCGGATATACTGACTCATCAGCGCTGAGAGTTGGCTGAAGGATGGGGATATGAGCGAACAGTCGTGCACTGAGCTCATAGGTGAGTATAGGATACACTGCCCATACTAATAGGCCGAACCCCGCGGTCATGATGATATAGGAGATAAAACGAATGGTCAGTTTGGCCACGGACTGTTTCTTTTTAATGTATTGGTATCGTTTCATATGCTCGGGAAAATCTATTCGTTCGATTCTGCGGGATCGATCTCGATCTCGATGTTTTCCTTGCGATAGGGGACGAAAGATCGAAAGAGAGGTAGATCAGGGTTATATACGAATCGTACTCCAGTGACATGATATTCCTTGGTAAGAATAGTGGTTGCCTGAGTGTCAAGTTTCATCCGGATCGCGTTTTTGATAGTCGGCACATCGAGCGCTTTAAAGACATCAAGGGTCGTTTGGAAATTCATGTCACAGGTCTGTTCGTCACTGGATAGCTCAATATCGTTGAAGGTATAGGACACCTCCCCATTCAGAAAGCGGTAATTTTTTCCCTTATCAGTATCTAAAGATTTTTGTATCACTTCAAGCAATTTTGCTTTCTGGACTGTGTAGAGAATGGCTTTCACTGATCCCTCTGCCCGCACTGCAGAAGCTATCTCGCCCGTTTCCGCCGAATAGGTAAGACCTTCGATGTCTACACTCGAAATGTCGTCAAGCGTGACCACATCTCCTGAAGTACCTGCCCTGGCCGACTCGGAGGCTTGCTTCGCTTTTTCAGTGACGAGAGTTTTGAGTTTTTGTATGTCTTGCGGCGCTACGACAGACACCGTTTGCTGTGTCCCACCGGCAAATTTACTGTCTGAGATTGCATAAAAGAGAGATGACGGATAATCTTCGACTACGAATTGTTTCCCCTTCTCCACATTTCCCTCAGGTCCGATAAACGTCGCGGATGCCGCTACTACTTTTTTACTTGCTTGTTTGGTGCCTGTGCTGGTGTCTATGGTCGCAGGTGGAAGCACTACATCTGCGTCAAGTCTGTATACAGAGGTGTTGAGCAGTAGCTGGGTGCCTGCGCTGAAACTAGCTTCTTTATCGTCGAAACTCGCTACCATAACAGTGCCTTTCGCCCGCTCACCCACTTCCTTCTCACCTGTCGTATCTACACTCACGAGTACTTCTCTTTCTTCGATTACTTTTGATACTGGTATGGCAGTGAGGGCTTGTTTCAGAGCATACGTCTCTGTAGGCACGGTGACTTTGAGAGTAACTTTATGCAGATACAGCTCAAAGACGATGATTCCCGCAAGGGTTATAGTGAAAATGATGCCGAGAGACATGCCAAGTGATTTCACGACCGAAATACCCTTTTTCTTTGGGGATTCTGTGGATGCAGAATCTTCGACGGGTGTAACCATATCGGATTCGAGGCTCGAAGACGGTTCTTGGAGCTGCGCGCTCGGAGGTTCCGTGTGGGGTGTTATCGCTTGATCCGGATATACAGCGCTGGATACGTGCTCTGTCATTGTTTTTCTCGTGTGGGGAGGTCCATGCACATATCCATCATCGACTGTGCGCGGTCGATTACCGAATATCTTGAACCCCGCGATGGTATCGGGGGCAGGAGGTAGCGGAGTGGGCGTGGATGGTGCAGTGACCACGGGAGGTGCGCTCTCTTGTATCGTAATATCCTGGGTATCGATAACGATGCTGGACCCACCCTCTCCATCAGGCGCGCTGGATACGTGCTCTGTCACTTCTTCCATATCTTGTGAGGACGCGACTGAAGCACTCTCCTCCATGCGTGTAGTTTCTATCGCTACCAGGAGTTGTCTTTTCAACAGGTGTTGGAGGGAGACACTGATTTCGTCCGCAGTACATAGGTGAACAATATACTCGGACATCGCAGCGATGAGCGGATTCATATTGACCCCCTCATGTATCTGATACACATATATATTGGTGCCTTGGGTTATATACTCAGTGAGGTGTGAAACGATATTTGCCGGATTGGTATTCACGGATTGTTGATTCCATTGTTCTCCATTGCGAAGGAACACGATATGTGTTTTTAATTTCCCGACTTCGATATACACCGTCGATTCGTGCTGGAGGAGATCTTCCTTCAGTACGTCGATTATTTCGATGTACCCCATCGCTTCAAGCTCTAAGTTGTGGACTATTTCTGATATTGCAGACCGATATGGCTGCACAACTTCTTCTCCTTCCCCTTTGAGACCAGAAAAAGGAAGGATGAATATGATTTTATGGAAGTGGAATTTCAGCGCAGTCTCGAACTCGTACATGATGGTATCCGTATCGTCGAGGACTTTTTCAAAGTTTTTTGTGTATGAGAAAGGGGCACTTTTTATGATCTCAACATCAGAATCCGTTTGTTCGAATGCATACGCCATCGCAGAAGATTCACGAAGAATAAGACCGAAGAATCGGATCGCTTTGGGCTTCTTGGACATGATGCGGGAGAGAAATGATGGCAAGTTCATGCTTCATTGATGCTATCACATTGTACCCGCTTATTCAATTTTATATTTTTTCAGTATTTGCGCTATCCCTTGCGCTGCTTCGTTAAATGCCGCGGAGTAGGAGACACCTTTGGAAGCGTTATTGATGGCCGCTCCGACATATTGCACGATTTCATCGTTAGTCGCTCCATCGTACGTCCGGGAAATGAACGGGATGCTTACCATATAATCAAGCTCTGCCATGAGAGGAGACAGATCTGGATTGTCCGCAAGCTTCTGTTTCATGTCGATCCGAGGATACGCCATGCCCATACCTCTATTCTGTACCTGTGATTTAAAAAGAATTTCGAGGTTCTCAGGTTCAGACATGAATTTCAGAAGTTTCCACGCTTCGATCTGATTTTTCGAATATTTCGAGACCCCTTCTACCCAATAGTTCGCGATAGTCACTTTGCGTCCTTGCAGGCCTTCAGGTACAGGTGCTACTGAGAATCTGAAATCAGGATTTTTCGCACGGATTACCGGGATTTCCCATGTCGGTGCGAATATCATGGCTACTTTCCCCTGGGCGAACGCATCGATGGAATTAGCCATATTGCTCCCCCAATATCCACTTTCTGCAAACTCACGATAGATCTGGATCGCTTCCCCTCCGCGAGCCATGAGTGCCTGGTCTGTCGTTGCTCTCGTGAGTGCGCTGGTCGCCCACGCATTACTCAGCTCATCCTGACGTTCGAGCATATTAAGAAGGAAAATCATGCCGAAAATATCCGAATAATGCTCGACATTATCCGTGGTTCCCATGGCGATGCCAGCGGTAAGGGGTCCGTCCACCCCTTTCACCGTCACTTGTCTCACGACATCGATCAGATCACCCGCGAAGAGTGTAGGAGGGCTGGCGACCCCCGCAGCCTTCAGGAGTTCGGGGTTATACAAAAGAACGAGTCCATCGACATAGAGCGGGATACCATAGTATCGATTGTCCACTTTCAGATCTTGCTGATGTATTTTGTGAAATGTTTTTTCAAAATCAGATACGGACAATATTTCATTGGGTATAGGTGCGAAAAGATCAAGATTACGTAACTGGGGCACCCACGTATTATGGAAACGGAAAATATCAGGACCCTTATCATGAGTGGCTCTACCCTGCAGCCATGTGATATATCCTGCGGGGTCGCGCTTCTCATACACGATCGTGATATGGGGGTTCTTTTCACGATACTTATCAAACACCGGTTTCAGCACCTTTTCATCTTCCCAAAGCCCCCAATAGGTGATCGTCGTCGGCACTGCGACGGTGACGGTCTTCTTCCCACCACGAGCCACCGCCATTAGGACGACCAGAATGATGAGGAAAAAGACAACCGTAGCTCCGATAAAGAAAAATCGATATTTCTTCTCGTGTGCTGTCGAGGGCATGTACTGAAGAACCTCGGGAGCTGGTCTATCGACCTCTTGAGAAGATGTTATCTCTGCGGGCACTTCTTCGGCCTGAATCTGTTGATATTCTTTCGGATATTTTTGAGCTACAACATTTTCGAAAATTGGCTCAGGTTTCTCCGAGTATATACTCCCTTTGTCTGTCTTGGATTTATCCTGGAAATTCATATACCTTACATGATACCATAGGAGGGTATGTCTAAACTATCTGGCTTTTCTGCCTTTCTGATTGGCCTTACTCTGACGTTTTTCATCACACTATTGGGACTGATCATGGGACTAGTCTACCAGGACAAGGTATATGAGAATCGCATATACCCTGGCATAGTGATAGATGGGATTTCCCAACAAGGAAAAACTCGAGAAGAATCCGCCGACTACTACCGAGCATTGAATGACAGATTACAAAATGTGCAGTTTGAAATTGTGTATCATGATGCACTCGTCGCTACGTATAGCGGCGAAATGTTATTTGTACAATCCAATGGAACGAGTAAAGTCGATCAAGCGTATCATATCGCGCGCTCAGGTGACGGCTTTCAACGTGTGACGGAAAAATTCGCAGTGCTGACACGTATGCGAAGATATAGCTTTACGTCAAACCTTGAATATTCACTCGATCCCATCCAAGAGACGCTCGCTCTGGTAGAAAAACAAAATAATAGAGAGCCAAAGAATGCATTATTTACCATAAAGGATGGGAAAGTGAGCGCATTCTCGCAGGAGAAGGACGGCCTCGCGATCAACTCTGAGGATGCGATCGCGCAAGTCAGATCGATCCTGACTTCTGAAGCTATACGTATGATGTCCCATCAGGTCAAACCGTTTCGTATTACAGTCACGTCTTCGATCCTTAAGCCTGAGGTGAGCCTGTCCGACGCGAACACACTGGGCATCGAAGAAGTCATCGGAGTGGGAACTTCGGATTATTCGGGATCCATCCCTGAGCGAGTACATAATCTACTCCTTGCTTCTCAAAAGCTACACGGGACACTGATTCCCAAAGGCGAGATCTTTTCGTATAACAAGACGGTCGGCGAAATATCTGCACTGACAGGATACAAACCCGCATATGTCATACTGAATGGTCGTACTGTACTTGGAGATGGGGGCGGTGTGTGTCAGACTTCCACCACGATGTTTCGTGCTGCGATAAACAGCGGGCTCCCCATCGTAGACTGGGCTGCCCATGCGTACCGCGTACACTATTATGAAAATGATGGGAAGCCAGGCAGAGACGCCACCGTCTATGCGCCGAGTCAGGATTTCTCGTTCCGTAATAACACCCCAGCTGCTATTCTTATCCAGACGGAGGCGGACACGGAGAATAATCTGCTGAAATACACATTGTGGGGGAAGAAAGATGATCGAAAAGTGGTCATTTCAGATGTAAGTATGGGAAATTCTATCCCTGCGCCCGAAGCTCGGGAACAGGAAGACCCTACCCTACCGCGAGGTCAGCGAAGACAGGTGGACTGGGCTGCGAACGGGCTTACTACATGGTTTGATTATAAGGTAACGCGAGGAAGCGAGCTTATCCAGGAGAAGCGATTCGTCTCAAATTATCGCCCCTGGCAGGCAGTGTATCTCGTAGGGACGAAGGATTAGATCACCGAAACCACGCCGCCCTTCCGAGACGGTAGGAAGGATCTTTTAATTTTCTTTCGCCGATTGGTTTCGCGGGGACACCGCCGAGGATCGTGAGTGGCGGGACATCTTTCGTAACTACGGCGCCTGCACCAACGATCGCACCTCTCCCTATGGTCACTCCTGGAAGGATGATCGCCCTCGGGCCGATAAATACATAGTCTTCTATCGTCACGGGTGCGACAATGGCTCCAAACTTCGGATCGTTTACGTCATGCTCGCTGTTGTAGATCATCACTTCAGATGCGATGTCGACATGGTCGCCGATCGTAAGCTTCGCACGTCCATCCAGTGTACATCGCTCGCCGACGATCGTATCCTGGCCGATCGTGATACCTGACGGATTGTACAGGATAAGCCCCATGTGGATACTCGACCCCTGTCCTATCTGCATACCCAGTATCCGATAGCATGCTCTGCGCATATGATGAGAGGGTATATGACCCACGCAATGTGCCTTCATAACAAGAAACTCAAGAAACACGGTCTTGATACGACGTATTATTTTCGCTGATGTTGACATACCAGTATTGTACCAAATACACCACTCTTCACCACTCCCAATCATCTCCACTGGAGGTGACGGATGGATCAGGATCATAGGGTTTTAGATCTTTCTCATTCAGAATGAAGCGTGATTTCGTACCATAGGCGCGCCGACCATAGATCCCCCGCCGCTTCGCCCACGTGATGTAGAGCTGTCGACGTGCCCGAGTGATCCCCACATAGAAAAGTCTCCGCTCTTCCTCGAGGGCATACGAGTCCTCAAGGCTTCGCATATGCGGCAGAAGACCGTCCTCAAGACCTGCGATAAACACTATGTCAAATTCCAGTCCTTTCGAAGCATGCAGCGACATGAGACGCACTCCCCTCCCTTTATTTTTAGACCTCTCCCCTACACTATATTCGTTCTCGATAAGGGCTATCTGTTCGAAGAAATCACTCAGGGTCTCCTGGGTCGATGCGACATTTTTAAGCTCGCGGATATTCTCGATCCGCTCATAGTCCTCTGGATTCTCTCGATCGAACATCTCCAGATAGTTCGTCTTCGCGAGGGTGAGCTCTAAGATCGTCTCAGGAGAAGCATTTCCTGCGTATTGTTGTAGGTCGGGAAGTGCTGTGACGAAGCTCTGGAATCTTCGTTTGCCGAGCTTGAATATCCGCTCGACTGCGACAGGATCATTAGGCTCTATGATAAGCCGTAAATACGCGATCACATCTCTGACTTCCTTACGGTCATAGAAACGTGTACCCCCTACCAAGGTATAGGGTATGCCATACTTAAGGAACACTTCCTCAAGTATTCGGCTCTGTGCATTCGTCCGGTAGAGCACCGCGAAACGCTGGTATGGGTCTTTGTCGGTACTCTCATCGTGCTCCGACTCTTGTGGCTTGACTCCTCCGAGATTCTCTGCGATCGTTTTGCCTATATACAGGGCTTCATGTTCTTCGTTTTCCGCCTCGTATTCTACGACAGTGTTCCCTTGCTGCGCATGAGTGAATAACTTTAGTATGGGATGGGTCTGGTTCTCGATGATCTTGGAATAGGCATAATCAAGGATCTGCTGGGTCGATCGATAATTCTGCTCAAGATAGAATACCTTGGCGGTAGGATAATCCTCGGAGAAACGTTCAAGATTACGTATATCCGCCCCGCGCCAACTATATATCGCCTGCGAGAAATCTCCCACGACTGTGATGTTCCCATCGGGGGGCGCAAGAAGCTTTGCAAGCGCATACTGAGCGATATTCGTATCTTGAAATTCATCGATCATCACATGGCTGTACTTCTGTCGATATTGGGTAAGCAGCGAAGACTCAGAGCGCAGTAGCCGTACTGCATGCATGATAAGATCGTCGAAATCGACCGCATGATACAGAGCGAGCTGAGTCTGATATTCCCTATAGACCTCTGCGACTTGAGGTGCTTTATAGTAGGAGAATGTCTGGAGAAAGTCATCGGGTCCGATGAGCTGGTTTTTCGCTTCTGAGATTTTGTTCAGAAAATATGATGCGGTCATCCTTCCGCCATCTACTTTTTTGAGAATCTGTTTCAGGAGGTCTTGCTGGTCTTTGTCCGAATAGATGACATAATCCCGTCTGAGTCCGATATATTCACCATGAATCCGCAGGATTTTCGCACAAAACGAATGGAAGGTGCCCACGAAGCCGAGCGCTGAAGTCGTGGGGTGAATATCTGATGTACGATGGGACTTCGCCGGGCTCAATGCCCGAGAGATTCGCTCCTTCATCTCACCTGCTGCTTTATTCGTGAACGTGATCATGAGTATGGAATGGGCGGGCACCTGAAGCTCCTGCACCAAGTGGATCACCTTGTGGATGAGGACCCTCGTCTTTCCCGATCCTGCTCCTGCGAGGATGATAGAGGGCCCCCCACTGTATTCAACAGCCTCTTTTTGTTGGGGATTTAAATCGTCGGTATTTCTGCTTTTCATATCGGTATAATGGTAACAGAAGGACGCGGTATTGGTGTGAATTCGTTACATTGCACGTCATTGCGAGCCCCGACGTAGTCGCGGGCGCGGCAATCTCACTGTCAATGGGATTGTCCCGATATTGTTTTCGACTGTGTCGGAATACAGTAACGTGGATCCCGCTTTGCGGGGCTTCATACTATTATGCACTCCTCGCAATGACATCTATTAGTTTTTTCTTATCATTATATGTTTTCACTCTATGCCAATTGGAAATCCAACAAAAATATCGTGGGTGCTCGTGCATGGTTTAGTACATTTCGTGAAACACTCACTTCCGAGAGTCAGAAACTTCTGAAAAATGGGCAGATGGAAGTGGTTATTTTCCCCCCCGCACCTCTTATCTACCCCTTGCACACTCTGCGGATCGATGTGCCTGGAGTAAGTGTGGGGATTCAGGATATCTCTCCGTTTGGTGAGGGACCATATACGGGACTCGTCAGTGCCACGAGTGTGGAGGGTATCGTGACACATGCGATCGTCGGTCATGCAGAAGAACGTGAACGAGGTGATACCGACTCGATCGTCGGGAGTAAATACGAACGAGCCGTAGCAAGTAAACTCTTCCCCATCCTCTGCATCTCTCACCCATCTCAAGTACTCCCTGGAGCACAGATCGTCGCATATGAGCCCCTTGATGCGATCGGAAGTGGGAACAATGCGCCCCCAGATGCGGTTGTCAGTTTTGCACAGGGACTCGCCCATAAGCCTACACAGTTTATTTATGGCGGGAGTGTGAGCGCCGGTAACTGCGCTCAATATCTACGACCTCGGATCTGTGATGGTTTTTTGGTGGGTAAAATAAGCCTAGATCCTCTCGATTTCGCATCTCTCGTCAATACCTGTGCATCCTATGTTTCGGACTAGATTGCGACTCATACTCTTTTACTTGGTCGTTCTCGCAGCGATCCT
>JAYRHC010000066.1:0-2506 GCA_041907525.1 Candidatus Woesebacteria bacterium | reverse complement strand
TTGGCAGAAACGAAGATTATCGTATTTTCGACCCATATTCTTTCGGAAGTGGAGGATGTCGCTACGCGACTTATCATCATTCATATTGGAAAAGTGGTATATGATGGAGAAAAACCGAAAGGAAAAGGCGCGGTAGAGAAATTGTTTAAAGAAAAAGTAACAAACAACGCGTAGTAAGATTGTCATTCCGTACTTGATACGGAATCTCGTCTAAGAGAACTAGATCCCGATTTTCATCGGGATGACATAGCGGATCAGGATGACAGACTAAAAATATTTGCTCAATATGAAATCACTTATCAAAAAAGAACTTGGACACTTTTTCAATAACCCATTTGGGTTTATTATTCTTATCGTTTTCGGGGTATTCGCCAATTTCCTTTTCGTAAAAGATCTGTTTCTTATTGGCACAGTAAGCATGCGTCAGTTTTACTCGATGGTGCCATGGACTGCCATGATATTTATTCCTGCACTCTCCATGCGTAGTCTTGCGGATGAAAAACGACTGAATACTATCGAGATTCTCAGAACTTTACCCGTCACCGAGACGCAGATTATCGTCGCGAAATTCGTATCCCTACTTATCGTCTCCATGGTTGGGCTGGTACTTACTTTAGGATTACCGATCAGCTTGAATGCATTGGGTTCTAGCGTAGGAAGCACACTATATATGCCTGAAATTCTCATAGGATATATTGGATTAGTAGCATATTTTGCGATGGGAATCTCCTTGTCAATATTTTTCTCCGGCATGACGAGTAATCAAGTGGTAGCACTTTTATTTTCTGCAGTCACTCTTTTTGTTCTGAATCTTGTTGGGACTGATTTTATGGGCACAGTGCTTCCCAAGATCGCACAAGATGTGCTTGTTACCCTCAGCCCCATTAACCATCTAGACGTATTCGTGAAAGGAATACTAGACATACGATCGATATTTTATTTTCTCAGCACCACGACGATATTCTTATTTTTGACGATCATTGATTTGGAGAAACGAACATAACGAATTCTTGGTATTAGTGTCATGGTGAGCCTGTCGAATCCATGACTTTATAACTATTTTTGTCATTCTTCGACAAGCTCAGAATGACAAAGGAAATAATGAAACTTTCAAACCTATTACACAAAATAAAGCTAGGTCAGACATCTCGCGATATGATCGTGGGGATCATGATCGCGCTGCTGGTCGGTGCGAATCTGCTCATAGTCAATGTGCCCCTTCGGCTCGATCTATCTCGAGGACAGGCATATTCACTCTCCCCATCAACACAAAAGATTATAAAAAGTCTGAAAGATCCCGTTGAGATCACTTTTTTCCTGAGCGACAATATCCCTTCCTCTTTTCTTACCACGAAAAACCAAGTCAACGATCTACTTACCGAATATAAACGGAGTTCATCGAAGATTTCGATAAAATATATTGACCCACGTAAAGCGGGTAAAGATTCCCAAACGCTCATTCAAGAATTTGGAATACAGGAAACTCAATTCTCCCAACTCGAGAGTGACCAGTATGCGGTCTCTGCCGGCTTTTTCAGTCTCGGTATCAAGTCGGGAGATAAGAAAGTAGCCATCCAGCGGATCGATCCAGCGAATCTTGAATACAACATTAGCTCCATAATGTACAAGCTTTCTCAAAGTGGGGAAATAAAAGTAGGTGTCGTCGGCGGTTCACCAGCATACCTCGCCTCATACGGACAAGGACCGACTGAGAGCATGGGAACTCTCGAACAGATACTGGGACAACAATTCACTGTCGAGAATACCGATCTCACAAAGCTTGATCAGACCGTAAAGACCGTGGTCCTTCTCGATGGGCAGACCCCTGTCACTGACGAAGCTGCAGGGGGGATCAGGAAATACCTTGATGGGGGAGGGAAAGTAATACTATTTACGAGCGATATGGAGCTCGGAGATTCTATGGTTGCAGCTTCCCGTGAGTCTAAGCTCAAACCGGTACTCGACACGTTTGGTATTACACTCAATCAAGATCTTGTATTGTCCAATCAGGCTGAGATTGTCAACTTCGGTAATGATATCTTCAATAGGGGTAAATACCCATTCTGGCTTATGACCAACATTTTCAATCCGGATGCGTCATATACCGCCAATGTGAATTATCTCATGTTCCCTTGGACATCATCTCTCTCACTCACCAAAAAGCAGAATATCATCCAGAAAGAGATCGTACGTGCGACAAAGCAATCGTGGGTACGCACAGGCCCTGTCGATGTGAAACCAGATAGTATAACCAATCCGAAAACATCTGAGCTTTCCCAGCCGCTCCTCATCGCCTATGCGAAAAATTCGAAAACGAAAGGAGAAATTATGGTTATCCCAAGTACCAGGTTCGTGCAAGACAATTTCCTTGGTCGGTCAGGCAATCTTGAGTTTATCGTAAATCTCATCAATGAATTTGCTTCCGACGGTGCATTGTCAGGTATCCGATCGCGAGCCATCTCCGCGCTCCCACTTCCTGCACTTGAGCCAAACACGAAAGATATCT
>JAYRHC010000065.1:0-5013 GCA_041907525.1 Candidatus Woesebacteria bacterium | reverse complement strand
TATGAAACACCTCATAGAATCAGAGTGGAGATTTAACCATAGGGGGAGGTTAGAGCAACGATTAAAGTATCTATTGAGAAAAGCCTATAGTTCACAAATTCGTTAGCAGTTATGGTCTAGACCCTTTAATAATCATAAAACATATGCTTCCAATCCGACTGAGAAGTTGGTTAATCCCATCTTCTTATAAAAGCGGATAGCATCGATATTATTGCTGAGCGTGACCACCCTCATGCGTCTTACCCCTTTCCCTTTCGCTAGCTTCATTACTGCACCCATCAACGCTTTCCCGACACCCTGATTACGGTGATCTGCAGTTACGAAGAATGTATGCACCACCAAGACTTCGGAAAGGACACGCGAAGGAGTCTTCTCGATCTCGCAAATAGCATACCCGACTGTCCTTTTACCTGTGGTGGCGACAAATATCGTATGACTTTTACTCGCGAACCGCTTCGCTAGTAGTTTCTTTGACCTTGGCGAATAGCTCCAATCCGTCCGAAATACATCAGTGTACTGCTCCTCATATTCACAGTGCTCCTGATTCAGTCGTAGTATGTCTTCTGTATCACGGGGAGTGGCGACCCTGATTTGCATGGTGATTATTCTATCACGTGTTGCCAGATATATAAGTGTTACCGAAGTATAAACGTTTCCAATCGTTGCCAGGTATATAAGGTGTTACTTTTCAGTGACTTGTTTTTGTTGAGTAATTAAGTCACTAATGAATCTCAATTTCTTTGCAAGTTCTTTGTGCAATTGTACTGGATTCAGTTTCATATATTCCAGTCGTAATTTGTCCTTCATTTCTGGAGAAACAGTGTCTGACTCGAGTACTCGCTGGTAGGGTGTTTTTGCAGCTTCATAGGACTTTGTTGATTTTCCTGTCTTGAGATCTTTTTCTTTACGTTTCAGTTTCATGGTGGTGTAGAAGAAGTTGGTAAGGAGCCGTATCTCATGTTGATAGAGATCTTCGATAAGTTCAACAATCTTCTGATTATCTACCCTCGCATATCCAATAACTTTTCTGATGCTGTGATTGTTCTTACTCTCGATATGAGCTTGGTCATTTTTGTGATAACTTCTTCCTCTTGTGAAGTTCATGTTTTTACGTGCACAGTACTCGTGCATTTTCCAGTTAAGAAATTCATATCCATTATCGAAGTCCACTGAAAGAATTGGATAGGGATATTGCTTGATGAGCATATCGGTGAGTGACACAATCCTTCGGGCACACTTATGCATGAAGATCGTCTTCTCATTCCAGTGTGTAGCGATGTCCAGACTGTTGAGAGTCTCCGCGTAGTCACCGCTGAGTGAGTCTCCACAATGGAGTACACAGTCGAGTTCGAGGTGTCCAGGAGTTGATTTTTCTTCTTCGGTAAACTCTGTTCGAGTCAGTACGAGTGTCTTCAAGAGGGGAGAGGTTTTCGTCCCTCCCAATCCATAGGTCTCACCTTGTGCTACTCGCACATGTTCCAAGAGTGCATTGATGGTAAAGTGGCTTGCGGTGGTGAGGAGCATCCTGTCGTTTCTCTCTAAGGACAGCTCATTAAATTGTTTGAGTTTATCTATCATCTCTCCTATCTGGGGGACGAGTCGTTTGGCACATGGCCTCCCTGCTGCATTCCAGATTATCTCCAAAGGCACACAAAGTCTTTCAGGGTATTTGACTTTTCTTCCGGGTGAAAAGAATCGAGTGCGTCTTCGAGATCGAGTCTTCCGATTTAAAGTACGGATAACACTCTTGCGATTCATACCAGTGTTTGCAATTACCTCGTCAATAATTGACGACTTTCCCTGCCGAACTGCGCATACATGATACCGTTGTTTGACATCTGCCAGATAGTCCATTTTGGATGAAAAATTCATACTCTAGTTACCGAAAATTACTAACAGGTTCGGTAACCGAGTATATATCTGGCAATGATTCAGTATGTCATTCGTTCGGTAACATTAATTGTCTGGCAACTCGATCAGATTGTATGGCTAGCTGGGTCGCGGTCTATCTGCTATACTTTCGACCTGAACATCACTATGAAAGTCGAAAAAATTACCCTCCCTAATAAGCTTCGTGTAGTACTCGCCGACAGTGGCGGAGCTGAGTCTGCGACGGTTCTACTTCTCGTGAAAGCGGGGAGCAGGTACGAAAATCCTGTCAATAACGGCATCGCACACTTCTTCGAGCACATGGCGTTCAAAGGATCTGCGAAGTATCCCGATAGCTTCACGATAAGCTCCACTATAGAGGGGATGGGGGGCGTGTTTAACGCATTCACCAGTAAAGATCACACGGGGTATTGGATCAAGGGTACGGTCGATAAGACAGGGCTCATGCTCGATGTACTTGCGGACATGGTGACCTCTGCCAAACTTGAGTCGAAGGAGATAGAGAAAGAAAAGGGAGTGATCGTCGAAGAGATTAACATGTACGAGGACATGCCTCAACACAAGGTTTCTAATGTCTATGATGAGCTTCTCTATGCAGGTCATCCGCTGGGCATGGATATCGCGGGGACACATAAAACGGTGAAATCCTTCGATCGTCAGGTTTTCCTTGACTATATTCACCGCCTGTACCATCCTGATAATGCAGTGCTTATCGTCGCGGGGGGAATCAGTGGTACGAAAGATCATATCCGATCAGAAGTAAAACAAACATTTGGTACCTGGAAAAGCAAAGAAAAAGCATCAAAAGACTACACATACGATCAATATACATCAAAAAATATAAAAGATGCTCTCACGGTCTTCACGAAAAAAACAGAACAGGCGCACTTCATACTTGGATACGTGACAGATTATGGGTTTATGGACCCTCGTAAGTATCACCTGGGAGTGCTCGCGGGGATACTGGGAGGTGGAATGTCGTCACGACTGTTTATGGAGATACGGGAGAAGCGGGGACTCTGCTATTATGTCCATACATCTCGAGATCTTTATGCAGAGACAGGATCACTCGCAACATCGGCAGGGGTACGCAATGACGTAGGCACCGTCAATGAGGGGATCAAGCTTATCGTCGCCGAACACGAGAAGATCGCGAAGGGGCAAGACAAAGACAGACTAGAGACAGAAGTTACTCGCGTGAAGGAAATGATGAAAGGACGCTTCCTTCTGGGGCTTGAAGATAGCCAGTCGGTCGCCAGTTTCTACGGCACGAAGCTCCTGCTCGAGGGGGACACGATCGACCCTCATGAGGTCATAAAGCTCATCGAGGCAGTGAATGTGGAAGACGTAGTACATGAGGCACAGAATATCGTGACCGAAAACAAACTCCGTATCGCAGTGATCGGGCCGTTTCAGCAAGACCAAATCATTTTCTAATTCATTCTTTGATCCTTATGATCGACACATCAGCACTTGTTTCTCGCATTAAAAAGACCCAGCATATCGATATCATGCAAGAACCCGTGATAGGGAAGAATACTTCAGAAAGTGAGTTTCTCATATTTTTGAAACCAGAGATGTTTATGGCTTCAGACGACAAGCTCAATACAGAGAGAGTCGACGTAGTTCTTCAGAAACTTATCGCGTTCGACGTACGGATCGATGGAATGATCGCAGTAAATGGCCGATTTATCGAGGAGAAGCAGATCATGGCGAATCACTATGGTCTCATAAATACTATGTCGAATAAGGCATCAGCACTTGTCACCCCCGAAGACCGCAAGACCATGACGAAATTACTTGGGGAGGATTGCACGACCACGACCGTATTAGGAGGACATGAGGCTCTCAAGAAGTTTCCTCAATTTACTCCTCAATCCCTTGATGAGTTCTGGTTCACGCGGAAATCATTACGTGTGCGCAGTGGGTATTACTTTCAAAAATATGAGATCAATAACCAGGTGTGCCTTCTCGTGAATGCGTTCCATCCCTATCAACTGGCGTATTTCACCGATCCATCTCACTTCGTACTTCTTCTTGTGTGTCATAGCAATACCGCCTGGAAGACTCTTCGGTGGCAGATGATCGGCGATACATTCCCTGAGAAGGCAGATCCAGGATCTGTACGGGGGACACTCTGCGCGAGATATCAAGAGCTTGGTTTTCCGAAAAAAGTAGACATCTCATGCAATGGTATCCACTTCTCGGTGGGACCGTTTGAGGCTCTGCGAGAGCTCAATAATTTCATCGGGAATGCATTGGGAAGGAATATCATATTCGAGACAGCATTCGCAAAGCGAATGCTTGAGAAGGGGATACCTCGGGAACGTATAGAGCTTTCTCTCCAGAATCCCCTCGTATCGGTAGCAGGACAGGAGAAAGAGCTGTTCGCATCCACCGAAGATACCGATCCTGATGAAGCGATTGAAATATACCGATAAGCATTCTCCATTAGCCATTCGCTATTCGCCATTCGCCTAAATTCCATACTTCCTACACAGTCTCTCCACCTCTCGATCGCAGATATGAAACCCATTCCCTTTGTGTGAACGCAGAGCCCCAGAGAAGGTGCTGGGTATGTGCATGAGTTCATGGATAAGGACCTTTGTCTGTTCCCGATAGTCTAGTTTATCAAATCGTTTTCGATTCACTTCAATGATATAGGTGACGGGTAGACCTGCGACTTCGTGGAAGATCTTGCTGAAGCCCCAGATGCGTGCGATCGCACGGGTCTTCGCATCCAAACTTCGGATACAATAGATCCTTTCTTTCTGTATATGTGAAAATTCAATCTGATGTACCAAGGTATCGATGCGCTCTTTAATTTCTGGAGCAAGTACGTATTTCATAGGATTGCTATAGTAGCAGCATCAGTAGACAGTAACAAGCAGAAGTAATCAGTGAATCCCCTCCTCAGTTGAGGAGGGGTGAAGGGGTGGTTGCACGTTTCCACCACCTCCCCCCCACCACGAGTGGTGGGGGTACTCCTCCTTGTATAAGGAGGAGAGGTGATAAGAAAGAATGACAATCCGTTTTACGTCCGTTATACTATTTTTCATATGCAACAAGATTCGAAAGAATTAACCCACCTGATTGTCGGTTATGCGCTTATCGCCTTGGGCG
>JAYRHC010000064.1:0-5124 GCA_041907525.1 Candidatus Woesebacteria bacterium | reverse complement strand
TGTTCCTATTTCGCATCACAGATATGAAAATGAGTGTCATTCCAATACCCGCGAGGACCATAAGGAAACCGACCTCATTCCATATCTTATCGACATAAAACATCCTCCCGCCGAAATGCAGCTCGATGGGCCTCGTGACACGAGAGATTAAATGGTCATAAAAATGCGCCACTAAGAATTGTTTTCTGTGCAGCAGATACATAATGACATACCAGAGAGAGCCCAAGATGAAGGTGCTCACATAATATAAGACCTTGTGTGCTGACAATTTCCTGAAAACAATTTCGAGAAACAACTCAACGATCAGCGGAATGAAACCTAAGAGCGATTTAGATAAAATACCGATCATAGACCCCAGAAGACGAATAGAGAGGTTGTTGCGTGACATACCCCAGAGGTATAAAAGCCACCCGAAAGTAAGCATCATATCGACATTTACCAGGATACTCCGATCCACGAAAAGGGATGACTGGATGCAAATAAGTATTGCGATAAAAGAAATGATCGAATTTCCCAGATACTTTCGGGATAGTGCATAAAGCAAGAGAAGACTCCCGATGCTTATAAATGTGGAAAGAAGTCTCGCTGTCAGCTCCTGAGATATGGGAAGGAGCCAGGCAAGACCATAGTACAACGTGGGAAGTGGTGGCTTCTCAAACCAAGCGAGACCGTTGTAATGAAGAGTGAGAGATGGAGACTTTACCCATTCTTTGGCGACTTGTGCATATATTGCTTCATCCCAATCATGAAAGGGTACAGAACGCGATAAGATATATACCTGCCAGATCAGCCCTAATGATATGAGGATAAAAAATAGGATAATCAACGCTTTTTCAAGTTTGGGAAAGAGTTTATACTGCGACATAGGAACGTTTTTAGTGTGGACTACGGAACACACAATATCTTTTCAGGATGGTAGAGAATTTTTCATTAACCGTCATTGCGAGAAATTAACGACGCCTGCACGCCTTTGGCGGGAAGCAATCTCAATCTGAATGAGATTGCCACGCTTCATTTCATTTCGCTCGCAATGACAACCAATCTAAATGAGCAATACTATTAACCTTCTCTCAGCTATACATACCTCGCACATCGTACCACTTCAGTCGAGCCATATCAGTCAGAGACTCTACCATGTCTTTTAGAAAGCTTACGCGTTTCGTTTCCACGTGGCGCCAAAAAACTCGCACTTCTCGGATTTCATACCCCATCTTCTTCGCGAGAAAAAGAAATTCGAGATCGAAAATCGCCGAGACAGATGCTTGTGTACCCACTGTCTTCCGTTTAAATACCAAGAGATTCTGAAAGATTTTTAAAGCACTCTCCCGATGGAATAGCTTAAATCCGCACTGCGTATCTTTAATTCCTCTCAGACCAAACAGCGTAGAACGCAAAATCACCATACCCAGCGCCAGAATAGTCCGAGTCAAGGGGGCATTCGGTCTCCTGATCCCGCGTGATCCGATGACGATCTGTGCACTGGTCTCCAGCTGTTTTTCGATTAGTTTATTTGCTTCTTCGATGGGGGTAGCGAGATCGGCGTCTGTCACGAATACATAATCACCGCGAGCCTCTTTCGTCGCTGCGATAACGGTATTCGCTTTGCCACCATGAGGCAGTGTAAGAAGTCTGAATTTGGAGAAGTGAGGTAAGTATTCCTGACGGATCAGACTCAGAGTCTCATCAGTCGAACTGTCGTCTGCCAGGATTACTTCAAGGAAACGCGGGTCGTCCTTTGTAAAATTAGCGATCTTATCGAGCACACCCTTTTGAAGGTTAGCCGCTTCGTTATATAAGGGTATGATGAGGGAAATGGACATTGGATCAATTGTAGCATTGGTAGGTGTGTTAATACACGAGTTTGAATACGCGCACTTCTTCTACTAGTTTCACACTCGCCACCCTCCACTCCTGGTGTCGATTCTGAAAATCGGCGATCTGCCACTGAGGATTGCCGGGAATATCACAGTCTGGTTTATTCAGCTCATGACAGATCACAAATAGTTCTTTCGGATCGCCGAGCGCATCAGCAGGCATCGGCCGATGGTTATAGAACTCCAAGAAATACCGATAATTACCTTCTATTTCATAAAACGGCAGCCCAACCACCTGGAACTGATCTGACTTCGTTTGGCTAATGATGTAGTGAGCTACATGTTGGGCATGAGTGATCTGAGTGTCAGTCTTTGGTTTCTCGGTAAGGAAATACAGCGTTCGTATTTGTGCCTGGACATAGGCGTGCAGCCAGAAGAGAGTAAAGAGAGCAAATACGATAAGAAGCATCCTCAACACACTACCATTCCCGAGACGGGCGCGCATTCCTTTTGCGATGGACACGATGGCGTACGCGATGATAAGGTACACCAGCCAGTAGCTTGGATTGTAATAGTGCAGATGGCGCCCTGTCTCAAGGCGAGAAAGTGCGAGGATGTTGGCGCCGATTGTCAAGAGAGACCAAAGTATAAACAAGGTGCCTTTGCCTTTGTCTTTTACCACACAATAGAGAACGATCGCCATCGACCCGAGCACTATGAATAACGCGAGATCACGATTCACTTCAGTTAAGAACACATGCTGTAAGAGCCCTGCGCATGTATCGCGCAATCGATCGATATATACTGAGTTCTTCGCTTGTATTTCACCCGCCGTAAATGCGCGGAAGAATGTCTGAGTATTGATAAAATGATTCTTAATCTCAAAGACAATAAGCGGCGTAAAAGTCGCGATTGTCGCGCATAGGAATGTAAGAATCCGCATGATCAAAGTTCGAATATGTTTGATCTGAGGGATCAGGGAAAAGAGTATAGGAGCGAGGATTATGACAGTAATATAATGCAGCTGTAGACTCAATCCGAAAAGGATACCAGTGAGTGCAACATAGCGTAAACGTTTCTGTTCTATCGCCATCTGCCACGCGACCAGTGTGAGAAATGTGAAAAGAGGGACAGGGTTGGGATTCCATGAGTAGCGCGATTGCCAGATCTGGGTAGCAGAAAGTCCCGCAAGAGTGAGAAAAATAAGACCTGTCGTACGACCGAACCTCTTCGTTATGAACCAGAACGCTGCGACAATCCCCAGGGAGTTCAGAAATGCGATACCATAGGCAGGACCGACTGGGTGTAAACCTGACAGCAGCATAAAAGGAGCGACAAGATAATAGTAGAACGGTCCCGTGAAGACGTTGCCAATAGAGGTAGTAGGTCCCACGAATACCAGCTTCTCAAGAGTTACCAGGCGTTTCAGCACGATAGCATCCCGCCCCTGATCGGAGAGAAACATGAGATATTCGGGTAGTCGGTAGAAACGAAGGAAAAATACTCCGATGATAAGCACCACCACCAAGACAAGCCAAAGATAGTGCGCGACTCGGTCCTTAGTTAGGTGTGTTTTGGCTTCGAACATATGAATCCTTGCTAAACCTCAATGTCATACCGATGTAAATCGGTATCAAGTATAAATAAGCAAACGAGATCCCGTTTTTCAACGGGATGACCCTCATCGAAATAATCCCCAATCTGCAATGGGTGCTTGATTTGTCATTATGAAATTGATTGTGTGCAAGTATAGGATGGGGAGCGAAGCGATAAGACCATATTTGAAATGCTTGCTCGTCAATGTCTCGTGAAATGCAAGGAAAAAGAGAGGGGCAAGTGGCATCGCAAGGCGCATAATATCGACCTGAGGTATCACACTCAGCATTCCAACATAAGCCAGAGTAAACCAGAAATACACGCGGGGAAAGCCTTTTGAAAGTTTCACTAATAGGATAATCATCGCGATAAAATACAATGCTGTTGTCTCCATCCAACCAGTGCTCACCCATTTTTCCGCGTAATTAAACATCCCGAATGGGACAGACATACCCATTCCGACGAGCTTCTGGGCGATGAAGTATGCGTTCCCGTTTCCGAAGGTGATCTGATAGAAGACTGCGATAAGTGCATATCCGATAAGGGGAAAAAGGGGAGACACCACATATTGCCATGACAGTTTCCGTTCATGCCACCACTTCTCGGCGATGACCAATGCAAATACAGGGACGAATATAAGTGCTTGGAATTTGACCAGTACCGCGACCAGTGCACACACCCCACTCATAAGAGGTTTCTCTTTCTGCCAGAAGTGCAGGACTCCGATAACACACATGACCAGAAGAAGCTCAGGCGCGATGACCGCACGCAATATAAGATAGCGAGGCGGGAAAACCGCAAATGCGAAGGTGAGCCACAGAGGGTGCTTTGTATGAGGCTTTATCCACTCGAAAAATACGATATTCAAGGCTATTCCTGTAAGAATCTGTACCACGATTGCTGACCAAAAGTAGCTCAATACTGGGGAGAAGAATCTGATAAGGATGGAGTATGCAGGGAAATGCGCAGCGTAGTACTCATTCGGTCTGGCAAGGAATGCCCGTTTTGCAATCTCGGTCGGGTCATATAGTGTGATCGCATTTAGGACATAATTGGGTCCATCCCAGTTCGCGAAAATCTGCTGCATACCAGACGTTTTGAGGGGAATTCCCCAGAATGATTTGAGGTGAAGTGCGAAGGGAAGATATATCAAAGTGACAGGAACTACGCTCACGAGAACAATAAGAATCAGCACTCGGAATTCCTTTTTGCTAGCTATCATGGTACAATTATAACGTATTTTCTATCTATTCTTATGAAACGACGCATTATCCTTTTTGTTTTTTTGCTCACCGTAATCTCAGGTATTGGGTATTGGGTCTATACCCGCAATGCTGCATCAGCGCAATCTGGCGGAAAAACATCTACAGCGAACACGTATACTGTGCAGAAAACCAAACTAAGAGAAACACTTACCATCTCCGGTGAGATAGACGCACAGGAGAAAGTGACGCTCTCTTTCCCGACGGGAGGGAAGCTTGCTTGGGTAGGAGTGAAAGAAGGTGACTATGTCCAGAAGTACCAGGGCATCGCATCCCTTGATCAGCGCGATCTCCAGAAGCGTCTCGAGTCGAGTCTGAATACGTTCATGATCACCCGATGGGATTTCGATCAGACCAAAAGTGACAATAAAGACGCTCAATACAAAGATGGTGACTTGGGAGACAAAATGAAGCGTATTATCGACAAGGCACAGTTTGGACTCGATAACTCC
>JAYRHC010000063.1:0-1500 GCA_041907525.1 Candidatus Woesebacteria bacterium | reverse complement strand
TGGCCCGAAGAAAACCAGGTATCGAAGGTATCCGGGTCCTGTTCAGGTGTGCACTCACCGCAGATTTCGCACTTTGTCGGTTTCTCAAGTGAAACAAACCAAGGAGAGTTCGGTTTCAAATTCTGAGTTCCAAATTCCGAGTTATGATTGTAAGAATTACTTGATTCGAATTTAGAATTTAGAGTTTCGAGTTTAGAGTTTGTGCATCTATACGCAGGTATTCGAATTCCCCATACGATCTGGCGGCTGATATTCCAATCGATGTATTCGTCGAGCATCTTGATAAGGATACGCTTATATCGTCGCGGATGGATCTGGATTTCGTTTTGCTGAATCATCTGTTTCGCTGCGTCTGCGAGGGGTCTGACCGATATATACCACTGCGAAAGGGGGAGCGGTTCGAGGATATTTCCACATTTATAGCAGCTTTTGACGACCATAGAATGTTTCTCGGTTCTTACGATAAGCCCCAGTTCAGTGAGTCTGGTGACCACTGCTTCGCGTGCAGCCTTCACTTTCATTCCATCAAAATCGACTGTTGTATTATGCAGCCTTCCATCAAAGCCGATAACGGGCGGATAGATGAGGCTATGTCGCTTACCCACTTCAGCGTCATTGTGGTCATGCGCTGGTGTCACCTTCACCGCACCAGTGCCAAATTTCATATCCACGTAGCTATCTGCAATGATGGGTATTTCCCTATTGGTAATCGGAAGATATGCCATGTCTCCGATGAGTGCAGCATATCGCTTATCTTTCGGATTGACCATGACAGCGACGTCTGCAAACAGTGTCTCGGGTCTTGTGGTCGCGACCGTGATGTCCCCTCCCTTTTTGAGTAGGTATCTGATGTAGTAGAGCGTGCTCTCGACTTCTTTATTTTCTATCTCCAGATCGGAGAAACTAGTCCCGTCTTTTGTACAATAGTTTACCAATCTCTCGGATCGGTAGAGAAGTCCCGCGTCAAACAGTTTTTGAAATGTCTGATACACGATATCGATGATCGTGGGATTTAGGGTGTATTGTTCTTTCGTCCAGTCGAGACTGAATCCTATGGATTTAAATTGTTCATTGATCGTTCCCTTACTTTGCTCTACAAAATCTGCGATCATCGCGTAGAGTGTGTCGCGATCATAGTCGAACCTACTTTTTCCTTGTTTTGAGAGATGTTTCTCGAACACGTATTGCGTCTCGAATCCTGCGTGATCGCTCCCAGGAAGCCAAAGAGCCATCTTTCCTTGTTGGCGGGCATACCGTATCATGATATCTTCGTACACATACATCGCATGTCCGGTGTGCAGGCTTCCATTCGCATTGGGAGGAGGAAGAATGATAGTGAAAGCCTCCTTATCGGTATCAACAGAAGCCACGAAGGAAGGGTCATGTTCCCACTTCCGTCGGATCATTGGTTCCCAGTAGGATGGTTGATATGATTTGTCCACAACTGGTATTGTAACAAACGAATGACTTGCATTTTGTCCGATCTTGGGTACGATATGA
>JAYRHC010000062.1:0-3282 GCA_041907525.1 Candidatus Woesebacteria bacterium | reverse complement strand
AGACCATTACCGTAAATAAAGGGAGCGGATAGAATGGTATTCCCATGTTATAATGAGCTTGTTATGCGGGGTAGTGTACGGTAGCACAGGAGGCTCATAATCTCCTAGACTTGGTTCAATTCCAAGCTCCGCAACAAAATAGGGCTTTCAGAGGTCAGTCATCAGAAGTCAGAACATAATACTCAATGAAAAACAACTTCTTACTCTCGGTGATTATCCCCGTATATAACGAGTCGGGTAATATCAAAGCACTGCTGTCTCGTCTCATGCCCACGGTCAGCAAGTATACCTACGAAGTGGTCTTTGTGAATGACGGTTCCACAGATAACACAGTCCAAGAAATCAAGGCCGAGTGCACCCGAAACCCTGCCGTGAAACTCATCTCTTTCACCCGTAATTTCGGCCACCAGAATGCACTCTCTGCAGGGTATCAATACACAAAAGGTGACTGTGTCGTGACGATTGATGCTGACTTACAGGATCCACCTGAGCTTATTGATAAGATGATTGTCGCGTGGAAGAAGGGGTTTGAGATCGTCTATGCGCATCGCCAAAGCCGTAAGACCGATTCTATTTTCAAGAAAACTACTGCATGGATGTTCTACTGGGTCATAAATCAGGTATCCGAGGTCAGAATACCTGCTGATGTGGGAGATTATCGTCTCCTAGACCGTAGCGTTGTAGAGTTCCTGAATGGATTGCCTGAATATGCTCGGTTCTTACGAGGACTGGTCGCCTGGAGTGGGTATAAGACTACGTATGTAGACTTTGATCGAAGCCTGCGCCATAGCGGTGATACTCATTATCCTTTCCGTAAGATGTTTAGCTTTGCGGTGATGGGAATTACTGCGTTCTCCACGAAACCCCTACGAGTAGTGGTCTATTTTGGTTTTTTAACTGCCACAGTAGGTTTCCTTGGCATGGCATATGCTTTCCTACGCCGACTTATGCCCCATCAATACTGGGTGACCGGGTGGACGGCGATTTTCGTCTCGATCACGTTCTTCTCGGGAGTTCAGATATTCATCCTTGGGGTGATCGGCGAATATATCGGGAGAATATTCACGCAAGTGCAGGGACGACCTCTGTATCTCGTGAAAGAAACGGTCAATATAGAATCGTCTCCAGTTTCATCATCGTAGTATGCGAATATTTCTACGGTATCTTGGTGTCAGTCTCGTAGCAGTCGGTTTGGCGGTGCTTATGTTTCTCATCTTTCTTCGCCTCACAAGTCCCCAGAGAATTTTGTCTCCTGTCCCCGATCAGTCTCCGATAGAAGGAGTGCAGATAACACCATTAAAACAATGAGAGAAATCCAAATGACAAAATTTCAATGTCAAATACAACCTAATACCACAATGCTTAGAATCTAGCATTTAGAATTTAGTATTTAGGATTCCGTATTGTCTTATGGTCCCGGGAGATTAAAGTTGAAGACCTTTCCCTGTCCCCCCATAAACGCTACATCGATGATAAGCAGAATGAGGTAACTCGCAGCATATACTCCGATTCCAATAAAGGCCCAGGTGAGGATCTTCTGTCCTTTTTGTGTTTTGTTGGTCTCACCCATCGAGGTGAGGAAAGTGAATGCGCCGTATACAAGCATGAGAAATAGAACCAGGAGGACGAGGGCAGAGGAAATATACAATACGTTCCCATACACGACTTCTAGACACTTCAATGTGGGAACGCCGTCTACCACACAGTAGTTCGGTTGTCCTGGTGTCTCTCCCCAGTCTTGTAGCTGTGCCCTCACCGGGACTGTGGTAAACAACAGGAGTACGAATGCAGATACATAAGTGATTGTTTTCTGAAATCTTGCCCGCATATATTTCATAGTATAACAATATTTTACCCCTTCCGCCCCCCCTCCCAATGGGAGGGGGGACACCTTCCCGTAGGGAAGGAAATTGCTTCCTTGGGGAAGCTCCCCGCTCAAGTATCTGAGCGGGGTGAAGGGGTGTTTCTTCTCATTCAAGCGGTGGTATCGTAGGTCTGGGCACTCCCGTACCTCCACCACCTCCACTTCCTGGTAATACAATCTTTTTCGTTGGTGAAAGATCGCCCCCATAGGGCAGGATGATGACTCGGGTGCCCGATGGCGCGATAAATGGTACGACAGGTTTCTTCTGGCTTTGGAGGAAACTCGGAGTGGCAGTGATGATGATGGGTGGTCCTTTCTTGATGGGCGTGAGGAACGCAGATCCCGTACCAATCGGGGTTAGTTGGAGTCTGGCGCCACTAGTGGCGACACCCGTAGGCGTAAGTGTTGTGCTTCGAGATGCGGGACCGAAACACGATGCTCTTCCACCAGGAGAGTTGTTCTCGATGATCGCAAGCTGTCCCATATTCAGAGGACAGCTTATCCCAAGACAGAGTTTGCCACCGAATATTACTTGTTCTACGAGAACCACCAGCGTCATTACTGCCACCATCACCACGAGACCGATCACTGAGCTGATTATCTTACCTCGTGCTGTGGTGAGCTTCTTTTCATCCCCTCCCGACGAGACCCACTCGAATCCTCCCAGGAGCAGCATGAATATGGCATATAAACCTGCAACGAAAAAGATTATCCTGATGAGATTACCGATGAGATCGCCGAGTGTCGGAACACAAAACCAGAGGTTGATATAGGACTCTGCGAGAGGATTACAGGTACCGCCTTCACGAAACGGTCCTGCCGAGTCACACGTGGCGCCGCCATCATTGTAGGTCTGCCATGTCCCATAACTTTTGGTAAAGGTGGCGCTTCCACTTGCGACACATTTGCACGTCGCTTGTACAGGCTGGGAAGAACCGAAAAAGGTGAGGAGAGTAACAAGGAATACTGTGCTTACGATAATCCGCGTGATGTATGTAGTCCTCCAATGCATATGGTACTGATTGTAGCAGAAGATATGCAATAAATACTAAACCTGAGATGAGGCAATTGCATATCTGTCATTCCGTTGAAAAACGGAATCTCGTTGAAGATAATAAATTCAAAACTAGATCCCGTCCTTCGACAGGCTCAGGATGACAGCGGGATGACATACGAGAGATGGGGCTGTTTATACTTAAAAAATCGTCCACCGATCCGCCGAGTCGGCGGAGGTGGACGGGTTGTTGAAAGTTCGAGTTGGATATTACTTAATAATCCTCAGGTCTCCCATGTTTATCGGGCAGCTGATGCCGAGACATACTTTGCCTCCGAATACTACTTGTTCAAGGATGATAACGAGGGTAAGCACTGCCACCATCACTACGAGTCCAATGATAGCATTAAATATCTTTCCTCGT
>JAYRHC010000061.1:0-6123 GCA_041907525.1 Candidatus Woesebacteria bacterium | reverse complement strand
TCGTGAAGTGTTTCACAATGTCGCAGCGAAGTTATCGGTGAGTACGAAGTTTATCACGAAATACCAAGCCTAATATGAAAACTATCAAACAAAAATATATCGGAATGAAGCGTGAAGAACTTGTCAAGGCATTAGATGCCCTGACGAAAGCTATGATTAGAACGAGGATCATGGTACTAGAAGACCCGAAAGAATATGCCGAGATTGTCAAACAAAAATATGAACGCGCGCTGTTGAAAACATTGTTACAAATGCCTGATTCGAAATAATACTTATGGCACAAAACTTTATCGGTACAGTTGTCTCGGCAAAAGTACCACACACCCTGGTCATTGAGATTCATACGAAGCTCAGACATCCTTTATACAAGAAAGTAATCAAAAAGACAAAAAAGCTAAAGGTACACCACGATATGTCAGACATTAAAGAAGGAGATACAGTAGAAGTGCGCTCTTGTCGACCCATTTCAAAGACAAAACATCATGTAGTAGTGGCAAAAGTTACATAATAATGAGGATTCAATGCAAGTAAGTCCGTTTAGTGTCATCCTGAGTGCCGACTTCGTCGAGCATTCTCGATATGGTCGGAACTTGTCGAAGGATCACTGAATATTGAAACGTCATGGATTCGACAGGCTCACCATGACAAGCTGTTAGTAAATTATTGCTCACCCATATGTTACAACTTAGATCCATGATAAACGTAGCCGACAATTCGGGCGCGAAGCTCGTCGGTATGATCGGGATACCTGGCCGTGGACGCAAGTTCAAGGCGAGTCTCGGAGATGTGATCACTGGCGTAGTAAAGAAGGCCATGCCCTTCGGACAAGTGAAGAAAAGCGAGGTTGTTCGCGCTCTGATCGTACGCACACGGAAGGAACGCAAGCGATACGACGGAAGTTATGTACGATTTGATGATAATGCGTGCGTCATTCTTGCAAGTAAGGAAGGACAAGAACCAAAAGGGACACGAGTTTTCGGTCCGATCGCGAAGGAAGTGAAGGACAAGGGGTTTTCAAAGATTGCGAGTTTAGCAGAAGAAATATACTAGATTTTATTGTTGGTATATGTGTCATGGTGAGCTCGTCGAACCATGATCCGTCACCCATTCGACAGGCTCAGGGTGACACCGTCAAACAAAATAATTAATATACGATTAAAATAAGCACTTTATATGAAAATACACAAGGGAGACAACATTCAGATCATCGCGGGTAAAGACGCAGGGAAAAAAGGAAAGGTTGAATTGGTGAATGAAAAAAACGGTACTGTTCTCGTGCCCGACACCAACCTGTACAAACGTCATGTGAAAAAATCAGAGCAGTTCCCCCAGGGAGGGATTATTGATTTGTCTCGACCTTTGGATGTCTCGAAAGTGGCACTCATATGCCCGAAATGTGACAAAGTCACCCGAGTCGGATATCGCATAGTGGATGGGGTGAAGAAACGAGTATGCCGGAAATGTGACGCAGTAATTTCGTAATTAGTATCCATATGTATCACAAAGATTTCTACTCAAAAGAACATTTAGAAAAGGTAGTAAAGGAATTCGAAGTCCAGAATATCTTTGCTGTGCCACGGATTAAGAAGATCGTCCTCAACGTCGGGGCAGGTGAGGCAGTGACGAACAAAAATGTTGTAGGTGAAATCGCCAAACAGCTTGGTATAATAACCGGACAAAAAGCAGTGATTACGAAAGCCCGCAGATCTGTATCTGCCTTTAAGATCCGTGAAGGTCTTCCCATAGGAGTGAAAGTGACTCTCCGAGGTAAGAGAATGGTGGCATTTCTCGACAAGCTCGTACACATTATTATCCCTGTGCTGAAGGATTTTCGAGGAATCAAGGATACGTGCGTGGATGACCATGGCAATCTGAATATAGGCTTTAGTGAACAAACCATATTCCCTGAGATTGATTATGATGCAATTGATAAAACTCGAGGATTGCAAGTCACCGTGACCACCGATGCTCGCTCACACGAGAAAGGAAAGAAGCTATTTCAACTTTTGGGAGTACCATTCATCAAATAAACGTATATGTCATCTAAATCAACCGTAGTAAATCTATCGAAGAAACAGAAGTACAAAGTCCGCAACAGGAATTTTTGTGCGTTCACCGGTAGGACAAGAGGATATATGCGTCGCTTTGGGATGAGTAGAATAGTGTTTCGAGAGAAAGCATTACGCGGTGAGATACCGGGAGTTAAAAAATTATCTTGGTAAGTTATGACACGCTCAGTACAAAAGGGACCTTATGTAGACGCGCAACTCATGAAGAAGGTCATGGCCCAAAAACAGACGAAAGATCACGCCGCTATAAAAACATGGTCGCGTGCAAGTCAGGTCGCGCCAGAATTCGTCGGCCATAAGTTCGCGATCCATAATGGACGGATATTTAAGGAAATATTGATAACTGAATCGATGGTCGGACATCGTCTGGGTGAGTTCTCTCCGACACGGACGTTCCGCGGACACGGGAAGGTCACGAAGAGAACACTCGAAAAGACCTAATACGAATAGTAGCTATTTTCTTTACCTATGATATCAACAATAGACCTTGCAATACGAATCAAAAACGGATATCTCGCGAAAAAACCAGAGATACTCGTACCAGGCACCAAGATCGGAGCTTCTATATTGGAGAAACTTATCGCAGGCGGATATATCGAGTCTTACTCAGTCCAAGAGGACGGTCCGAAGAAAGTATTCACGGTCAAACTCCACTATGAAAAACACAAGACGTTCTTTACCGGTGTAAAAATCATTTCAAAGCCTGGACAAAGAGAGTATGTGAAAGCACAAGAGATACCGACGATCTTAAACGGTCTCGGCACAACTATTCTGTCTACCACCAGTGGAATAATGACCGGTAAAGAAGCACGTAAGGCAGGTCTCGGAGGAGAGCTACTCTTTAGTATTTGGTAATAGTATCATGTCAAAAGTAGGACAAAAAGCAATACCGGTAGAGCAGGGTGTATCCATACAGATTGATGGACAGCACGTGAAAGTACAGGGCCCGAAAGGGTCACTTTCGGTCGAAATTCCTCACGTGCTGGCTGTGAAAGTGGAAAACAATGTAATACAGGTGAGTCGGAAAAATGAGGCCAAAGATACCCGATCACTCCATGGAACATTTCGGAGTCTCATCGCGAATGCAGTGCACGGCGTCACGAAGGGCTGGGAGAAACGAATTGAAGTAGTCGGTACAGGGTTTGGGGTGACGATCAAGAACGGCGACGCAGTATTCAAGGTAGGATACTCACATCAGGTCGTGTTTCCGAAGGTAGAAGGGATCACCTATACCGTAGACGGACCGACCATATTGGTCATATCTGGCATCGATAAACAAAAGGTCGGAGAGGTTGCCTATCTTGCCAGGATCATCAAAAAGCCCGATCCGTACAAAGGAAAGGGAGTTCGCTATGTAGGCGAGGTTATAAAATTACGTCCAGGAAAGAAAACCAAGACCGCATAACGCGCTATTTATCTGAAAATCATATTTTACTCTTATGGCAAAGCTTATCCCACGACTTGCTCGACGAAAAAAAAGAGTCAGTTCTAAAATATCGGGGAGCGGAGCTATCCCGAGGGTCGCAATACACAGGAGCAACAAATATATCTATGCTCAGGTGGTAGATGATGGTGCCGAAAAAACGATTATGGGAATAAGCTCAGTGAAGATAGAAAAAGCGAAAAAAGTGTCGAAAGCAGATTCGGCGCGTGAAGCAGGCGTACAACTTGCGGCATTGCTGAAAGAGAAAAAAATAGAGAAAGTGGTTTTCGATCGAGGAAGATTCTTGTATCTGGGAAGAGTGAAGCATTTCGTGGAAGGGTTACGGGAAGGTGGCATCCAAGTTTAATACTATTCTATTTGCATACTATGAGACAATTTCGAGATCAACCCAATGATGGTATCGAGGAACGCACACTCCTCGTGCGCCGCGTTTCTAAAAAGACCACCGGAGGGAATTATGCTACGTACTCTGCACTCGTCGCAGTCGGTGATCGCAATGGGAAGGTCGGTGTCGGACTAGGACGAGGACTCGAGGTGCCACAGGCGCTGGGGAAAGCTACGACATACGCTCGTAAGCATATGATCACGGTACCACGCATAAACAATACCATCACCCATCAGCTCATGGTCTCATTTAAAGCAGCTAAGATCTTACTCAAACCTGCTCCGGAGGGAACGGGGCTGAAAATCGGTGGCGTAGCTCGGGTTCTTTTTGATCTTGCAGGAATCTATAATGCATCAGGCAAGATGTTAGGTTCTCGGAATCAGATCGCCAATACCTATGCCATCATGAAAGCATTCCAACTTCTCAAGCCACGCGAAAACGTATCCAAACCCAAAATCGAGAATAGTGTCGAGAATCCGACAGCAGCGCCAACCGTAGCTTCGAAAAAAGTAGTTCGTAGACCGAAGAAATCCTAATCTATTATACTCACCCACCATGGTCCACTTACATTCACTCATCAAAATCAGACAAAGAGGTGCGAAACGCCGTGGACGAGGGCTTGGCTCGGGAAGTGGCTCCAAATCTGGACGAGGTACTACCCGTCATCAGAAGGCACGCACGAGTATTCCTCTCCATTTCGAGGGAGGTCAGGGGCGTCTTGTGAAGAAATATCCGCTTCTGCGAGGTAAATCCCAAAACAACTCTATCCAGTCTAAGCCCTTTACCTTACGATTAAGTCGTCTGATGCATATTGAGCATGAAGGCGCCATAACTCTTGCTATACTTATTGAGAAGTCCATCGTGCCGCGCGGCACCCTAGGCGTGAAAGTGGTATATGACAAAGAAGTATCTAAGCCTCTTACCTTACAACTTCTTGTATCAGCCAAAGTCGCCAAAGCCGTCACGGATGCGGGCGGATCTATCGTTTCATAACTTATGCAATCTGCAGTCGAATGGGTAAAATCAGTGTGGGCAGATAAGGCGATGCGTCGAAAAATCGTCTTCTCCTTGTTTATTTTTCTGGTCTTTCGTGCATTCACCTACGTGCCTGTTTCCATCATTCAGCTTTCCAAGCTAAAGGAACTTATCTCTTCGAACCAATTCCTATCTCTTCTCGACATATTCTCAGGAGGGACACTGATAAATTTCTCCGTCATGGCACTGGGACTGAATCCCTACATCAATGCCTCCATCATCCTCCAGCTTATGACCATGGTATTCCCCCAGCTTGAGGCACTCAGTAAAGAGGGTGAGTTTGGTCGTTTTAAGATCAATCAATACACACGGATGCTTACCCTACCTCTTACGTTAGCCCAATCTGTCGGGATATTTTACCTACTCAAGAACAATCAGCTCCTTGCGCTCACGAACGGTCAGGTACCCTTTCTTGAATTCGTTTCATTTCTTTGTACCATGGTAGCAGGTACCTATATTCTCATGTGGTTCGGCGAGCTCATATCCGAGTACGGTCTCGGGAATGGAATATCTCTCATTATTTTCGCCGGTATCACCAGCAGACTGTTACCAACCCTTTTGAAGACCCAGTCACTCATTAATCAGGAAAACATTATTAGCACGGTCGTATTTATCGCTCTCACATTCCTTGTCATTGCAGGGGTGGTATTCATTAACCAATCGGTACGGAAAATCCCCGTCTATTATGCGAAGCGCATTAAGGGAAACCGTATGTATCAGACAGCCTCTAATTTCTTGCCTCTCCGTCTAAACCAAGCAGGAGTCATCCCGATTATATTTGCAGTATCATTCGTGCTGTTTCCTCAGCTTATCGGGAATTATCTCCAGTATTCATCAAATGGCACCGTCAAATCCATTGCGCAATTCCTGGTGGTCGCCTTTAAACCAAGCGGTCTCGTGTACAATGTCTTCTACTTCCTCTTGGTTGTGGTCTTTACATTCGTCTATACCATGATCATCTTCAATCCCCAAAAGATCGCAGATGAAATCCAAAAACACGGCGGATTTATCCCTGGAGTGCGACCGGGTGACTCTACGAAGAAATATTTGCAGTCAATTTTATTCAAACTGACATCGATTGGGGCGCTCTTTTTAGGAGTTATTGCTATAATACCTGCGATCATATCGGGTCTTACGGGTCTGAATAATTATGCGATCGGTGGTACCAGTATTCTTATCGTCGTATCCGT
>JAYRHC010000060.1:0-3393 GCA_041907525.1 Candidatus Woesebacteria bacterium | reverse complement strand
TCAATGCGAATGATGATATAACTGAGAATATTTCATCTCCATCTTTACATATCAAGACTCATCATGGTACACTGGAAATCGATGAATAAACGTGCCAAGACCACTCCCGTTCGGAAACAGCGGATCTACATGGTACGCACGGTGATGGTGCTCATAGGGATAGTCCTAGTCTTCGCAATCGGAGGGGGAGTCGTATATATCAACAACCAAACCACCCCCAAAACCTATACCTCTGAATTTATGAAAATAGATCTGAGATACCCAAGTAATTATCGTCTGGAAAACAAGACGAATAATGTATATCTACTTAGGAATAACTTGGAAAGTGAAAGGATTGATATATTTCAAATGGGTACTGCATACAATAGCTCATTAGAACACGCTAAAACGATTATTGAATTGAATAGAACAAAAATTAGTAAGATGGTACAAATTGATAGACCCTATGAAGGAGTAATGGTCGACAGGGCACCCGAAGAGGGAGGAGGCCGAAGTTATATCTACGTCAGAGATCACATGGTTTATATATTCTCTACAGAGAATTCCGCACTCTTCTCAGACCTCGACTCCATCGCGAAGTCATTCAGGATACTACAATAGTCCCCAGGCATTCAACTTGCCCTCCGAAGAGGAGGGGCAGTCAGGCGATTAGGTGAGGATACTGTATTTCCCTCCCCTGAAAGTGGGGACCCGCCGAATCGGCGGGTGGAAGGGGTAAGAGAGGCGACAAGGCTATCGGAACGAGTCGAGGAGCATAAGGTAAATATGGAGTTGCAAACTCCAAAAAAGGGGGTAAAATGGAGTTATGTACACCAGATTACTTAAACCAGACACCCAAAATAGCTTATTTCTGTTCGGTCCACGAGGCACAGGGAAAACGACATGGGTCAAACAGACGTATCCTCACGCTGTATACCTGGACCTTCTCGAAGCTGAGCTATACAATGCTCTCCTTGCAAATCCGCAAAGACTATCTAAGTATTACCCTCAGGATTTCACCGATTATGTCATCATTGACGAAATTCAACGCGTACCCCAATTACTCAATGAAGTGCATAGGCAGATCGAAAAAAACCATGTGAAATTCATCTTGACAGGATCAAGTCCAAGAAAATTGAGGAAATCAGGACAAAATCTACTGGGAGGAAGAGCACTCACATACCATTTGCACCCGCTCACGGCTGTAGAACTTGGCAACGATTTTGATCTGACTAAGTCTGTTCAGTTCGGACAATTGCCTTCGGCATATCGACAGGACAATCCCAAAAAATATCTAAAGAGCTATGTTCAGACATATCTGGAGGAAGAAATCTCCCAAGAAGGACTGACGAGAAACCTTCCTGCATTTGCACGCTTTTTGGAGACGGCAAGTTTTTCACAAGGATCTGTCATAAATATTGCAGGGATTGCCCGAGAAGCATTGATTGATAGAAAAATTACCGAGAATTATTTCTGTATTTTGGAGGATTTGCTCATAGGGTATCGGTTGCCAGTATTTCGGAAAAAAGCAAAACGGATACTCATCGCTCATCCGAAATTCTACTTCTTTGATGTGGGTGTGTATCAAGCGATAAGACCCATGGGTCCTCTCGACGGACCCGAAGTAGCACAGGGGATAGTGCTAGAGTCATTATTTTTGCAGGACCTCATAGCGGTGAATCAAGCTCTCGAGTTAGGGAATACCGTCTATTTTTATCGTACAGACGAAGGGACAGAGGTAGACTTCGTGGTATATGGAGAACGAGGGATCAAAGCATTTGAGATTAAAAGAACACAACAATACTCCTCACATCACCTGCGTGGATTACGGGCTTTCGCAAAGGATTACCCCGATGCGAAATGCTATCTGATATATAACGGAAATAAGCATATGCATGAAGGATCTATTGAAATAATCCCATTTGAGCAAGCCATCAAGACACTTCCGGCTCTTCTCGCATCGTGAGTAGTGAGTGTATTATTACGTTTTCGAAAACCATGAGAACCATACCATTACAATTAACGGGATTGATAGACACATCAATTCTGAGTAATTTGGAATATTCTCCAACATCTTATACCTCGCATTTGCAGGTAGCACGGGAGCTCGCAGATAGTCAACCTCGATTTGTTACAGTCATTATCGATAATCTCAAACCAGAACATTACCGAAAGAAAACATACGGAAAAACAACGTATATAGAACGTCAGTCATTATTTAGAGAGCTTGTCTTCGCTCGTTTCGTGAACGAATACGGAGATAGGGGACATCATGGTCAATATGCAATATGGCTGAAGAAGTATCGAAATGACGATCAGGAGATATTTGAGAAAGAATTACGGGTGAGATATGGCTCAGAAATCCTCGCAAAGCACAAGAACCATATCAAACTCTATAAACCTAGGAAAAAGATGTTATGGGAAAGGGATTATAATTTACCAGAGCCTCTGAATACTGTCGATTGGCGCAATCCATACGATAACATCTTTATCTGGACACATCAAAGTCACCACTATTGCATAAGAGGTGGAAGTGGCAGTTCGGGAGGCAGAGAAAGAAACAGTGTTATGGGATTTGGCTTTGGTGAAATAAACATCCACACAAAAATACCCTCCACAATCCTTGTATATAGTGGGGATAATTCACTACTTTTTGGAGCAGACTTTGATACATTTACTTTCCCCGCATATGATTTGGGTTCCAATTACTCTATAGCGCATGATGAAGCTCAACGACTCACTGACAGTATGAGCTTATATTCGTGGGACATGCTTTACCAAGGTACGACTCATGAAATCCGCGTTAATCCAACGACTTAACGATGTTATTTGCCACACCTACCCCATTCACGGGTCTGATTTGCTATACTTTCCGCATGACACAAAACGATACTCTACAACCCAAAAAAACTAACGTAGATCCTAAAATTATCGCTATAGTTAAGAAATATCTCGCTAGTGTAGAAGAGAATAACATGCGTGTGCAAGATGCGTATATTTTCGGTTCTCAAGTCACTGGTGACGCCCACGAGTCAAGCGATATCGATCTATGTATTGTTTCTTCTGATTTCCATCATCCGTTTGAAGACGGAGTTGCACTCGCGAAGATCGCTGCACAAGATAACGAAACACTGAATATCGAGCCTCATATCATAACTTCTGAAGATTTCGCGAATCCTTATTCGCATTTTTCGTATACGGTGAAAACAACTGGTGTGCAAGTATCACTCGCATAAGAATTACACCATATCCGCGAAGGTTCCCTCGGCTTTCTTGAAGAAGCGTTTCAGGCATGGAGCATTTTTTTCAGAAGCCCACTCATGTTCCTCCCGCGCTCTAGAAGTAGCGGGAAGATGGTGCTCGGTCGCAGAAATACATCTGGATGTTTGAATACGAGTCTCCACCAGTTCATTA
>JAYRHC010000059.1:0-22923 GCA_041907525.1 Candidatus Woesebacteria bacterium | reverse complement strand
TATCGAAATAGTAGAATCGAAAAAAACAAGCGGGGGTCATCTTGGTATTATCCATTTCAGCCTTCAGAATACTACCATCGCTTTACAACTTGAAATTTCTCAAAGAAGGGGAGACTATAGAGGCGAATTCGTCACGATCGTCAACGAGTTTATTCCGCCATACACACTCATGGCACTTTCTCGGGAGCAGCTCATTGCAGAAAAGATTCAGGCGCTCATATCGAGAAGAAAACCTAGGGATTTTTATGATCTTTACTATATATTGAGAGCAGATCTACTTCCTGTGAAGGGAAAGGGAACACTGAGAGAAGTGTCTCTAATACTCGATAAGTCAGATCTTCAGTTCGAGAAAGAATTGAAAATGTTTCTTCCCAAGAGTCACTGGCAGATCATTCGTGACTTCAGGCATACGTTAGGGCAGGAAATACGAAGAGCGATGGGTCAGTGAGGTGGGAGCATTAAAAAAAGAGCTTCATTACCGCTCGTAAATTGGGGACGACGAGTAATAAAGCTCTTTTTTCATTTCTGGTGCATACCCAACTCATTCTTGCGAAGGTGAGTTTTTCATGGTTATTGAACAAAATCATTTCAGTAAAGTGCATTTTTGTTTTCTTATCTGAAACGAACAATAGTATGTCATAATATACCGCGGGGGTTGAATTGAGTCCTTAAATTCATACCGATATATCTACTGGAAATAGTGAAATATCGGTGTTATAATTTCTTCATGTTAGCACGTACTATCACTTCCACGCTGAAAGCATCTGCTCGATCGTTTCCTGCGGTTGTACTTACTGGTCCCCGACAATCAGGCAAGACAACCCTTCTTCAACACGTTTTTGGAAAGACGCATACTTACATCAGTCTCGAAAATCCCGATATTCGTCAAAGGTTGTTAGCTGATCCAGTAGCGTTTATTCGGGATATACAGAAAGGTGTGATTCTTGATGAGATTCAACAAATTCCCGAACTTTTTTCATACATTAAATCAAGTATCGATAAAGATCGAAAACCAGGGAAGTGGATCATCACTGGTTCGCAGAACTTCGCGCTCATGCGCACGGTCTCTGAATCGCTTGCAGGGAGAGCAGCGATACTTACGTTGCTTCCGTTTTCTGTTGCAGAGATGAAAGGTAAAGGAGCTCATACACGAGAAATGAGGGATGCATTGAAAGAAAGTAAACCATTCGTACACATGCCACTCGCGGTAGACACTATATTATGGAAAGGACTTTATCCTGAGCTGTCTACTCACAAACAGATGGATCGAGATATGTGGTTGGGTTCATATATCAATACGTATTTAGAGAGAGATATTCGGAATCTTCAACAGGTAGGTGATCTTCGTCAATACGAGGTATTTCTTCGTGCGTGTGCTATGCGAACAGGGCAGATACTTGACATCTCTGGGTTAGCGCGTGATGTAGGTATATCTTTCACAACAGCACAACGGTGGTTGTCGCTCTTGGAGACTGGATACCAAGTTTTCTTCCTACAACCATATTATAAAAATTATGGTAAACGCCTTACGAAAAGACCGAAGTTATATTTTGTGGATGTGGGGATTGCAAGTTATCTTTTAGGGTTTCGAGGTGCATCTGACATTGTGAATAGTTCGCTTTATGGAGCCCTATTTGAGACTTTGGTGGTTTCCGATATGTTTAAACGTTATTTGCATTGTGGGCAGAGTGTACCTCTGTATTATGTACGAACACACGACGACTTAGAGGTTGATGTGGTGATCGAAGAATCACAAAGACTCACTCTGGTGGAGATCAAGTCCACACAGACACTGCATCCTTCACACGCATCTTCGATTTTGCGACTTAAACGAGAGTGGGGAGATGTAGTTGATCGGGCAGTGCTTCTGTCTAACGCTCATGATGCGCTTCCCATCGCCCCGGAGATAACACATATTCCTGTAGAATCATTTCTTATGCGATGAAAGCATTTGCAAAATCCAAAACAAAAAAGAGCTTCATTACCGCTCGTAAATTGGGGACGACGAGTAATAAAGCTCTTTCTTTTCTGAAACGATCATCATGGTGATCCTGTCGAACCACAATATCTTTCAGTATCAATAGTGAACATCCTATCAGTACATCTTCTGCCTGTCAATCACCAGGGGTAGTGTGGGGGGAAACTCAATCACACTAAATTATGTTTTATCAACTGATGTCTTCACCACATCAGCTGCCATCTGAATGAAAGTGTATAGAAGCATCATCGCGATATCTCCTCCGTGTTCTGTTAGAAACTTACTGAGCCATGCCGCCTTCTCTTTTGGGTCTTTGGGCATTTCTTTTAAAAAATGTTTGCGCGCCTTCCCAGGGAGATACTCAGTGTTTTCAAGATCGAAGTCGCCTAAAACGGCTGTCGGCTCTGAAGCTTCTGCTAAGGTTTGCTGCAACCAATCCCTATCTGCCTGATCCACTTCTCCATTCACCGCTGCGTCTAAATATCTTCGATATAACGAATCTCTTCCACCACTATGGAAATCACGGATATTTTTCCGTTGGTTTTCTAGGTGTGCTTTCTGGTTTTTCAGTTTTTGTTGTTCTTCTTCGGACATTCTCCCAGCAAGTTGTGAGTCTATCTTATCGATTGCTGCTTGTAGGGTTCCTTGCTTCCTATTAAGCTCTGACCGTGCCCCTATCCTGAGGAGATCTTGGATTTGTCCAGCAGTGGGTTGAAGACCACTCTCGAGATCGCGTATGATTTTGTCAATAGCCTCTCCATTTGCTTTTTTATCATCCGCGGATCCCTCCCATCTGTCAGATAGGACACACGCCTTCATTTTCTCGGCAAATGCGAGAACAGACGCTACAGAAATTCCCGTTTTCTCAAGGGCAGCCTTTAACTGTTCGGGTGTAATGCCCTTCATAAGATCGACATCAGCGGAAGGATCACTGCTTCTGAGCTTCTCCATGTTTCCTACAAACTGATCTGCATTTCCTATTTGGGTCGAAAGGACGGCGAGGACGTGTGGATCTGTGAGTGCTGATGGTTTTGCAAACGGAACAGCTCCCGATGCCGCATCTGCAAGTCCTTTCGCGATTGTTCGCTTCTGTGTGACCAGATATATCTGAATAAAATCGCGATCAGCAAATTGAAAATTTCTCTTGTCATCGTCATCCTCTCCTTGGCAGAAGAAACCTAGGAGTCCATCTTGGCCTCTTCCAGTAAATGTACGTAAGTCATACTCTCCCCTTTTTTTCTTGGTAGGTTCCACATCTGCATCTGAGGCTCGTCTATCGAACGAAGTCACGGGCTTGGTACCACCACTTCCAGTAATGACTTCTTGGACACGGGGTAAACCTTCTGTTTCTGAAAATCCTCCTTTCCCATCGGTCTGCCGTAACTGGGCTTGAAGGTTCTTGCCTTTTGGCTGTGCGAGTATGCTCCCTAAATAAGCCAGCGACATCTGGGCTTCGTTGATAGCAGGTGGTTTTCTCCTATGTTCTTGGAGAGCTAATGAACGTATTATGACCGTATTCGCATCCATCATCTCCTGCATGTCAGGAGTTCTTTTGTGCTCCATTCTTTTTGCTTCTGGATCCGATTGTGCTGGAGCAGGTGGAGTAATATCTAATGCTGTTGCTGGTGGCATCGTTCCAGCAGGGGACGCCCCATCAAGCAAAGGGGCTGACTGTCCACCACCATCTTGCAGGTCACCTAGTTGATCAATTTCACTCATATTTTCACAATATACTTGAACTTTACTCATAAAACAACTATATTTGCTATATTATGGCATCAGGAGAGATTGATACAGAATCAGAAATGACGAATGCTACTTCTTTTAAGGATTCGGCAAGAAAGGGGGGGATAAAAGGAGGAGTACAATACACAATAAAAAAGATTGATCGGCTTATTAATGGTGAGCCCGTTGACATGCTCCCTCCGTCTGTGCGGAAAGCGGCAAGGGCAGCAAACGTTGACGATTTTCGTGCGCAACTTCATAACGAAAGTACGACCGAGAAATCATTATTTGGACTCGGACCTCGTCTTTGGAGGCGATCTGGTGAAAAACTAAAACCCGAGTTTAAGAATGTCTACCCCAGATTTGAATCATGGTGGCTCGCCTTTGCGAAGCGCCAGATGCAATTATATCCACCAGAGAAATACCCTTTCGGACCTGGAGAAAAGAGCCCAGTATACTCCCAGTGGGAAATGGCGCGATCATTCTATGAGAATGGGCAAGTCAAAATCGCAAAAGTTCGTGCTGCCTTCGATGATCCGCAGTTCTACAACACTACCATGATGTTTATAGAGCATGAAGCAACGCTCAAGATGCATGCCATCGCAGTGAAGAAGGAATTCGCAAGAACATTCAAATCGGGAGGTGTGATACGTAGGGATAAGGTGAGGGGAAGCGCCCCAGACGCTGAACAAATGCTTGCTGCAGGGCTTGAGCTAGATGCAGTGATTATGCTTATTGCCCTAGTTGCTTCAGCGACGGGATTCGTACCCTTGGCTCTTCTCTCCCCTGTGTTTTTCGCAGGGCTCCAGGGTGCTGCAGGTATGGTAGGAGGTGCAGCGATATGGGAGCTTGGAAGAGATGGAGTAAAACGTCTTATTGATGGGATTCGTAAGAATGGAGATATACGCGTTTTTACACAGGCATGTGAAGCTTCTCTCAATGAAATAAGGTCACAACCTGGAGTCATGAAACACATGAAAGATGTGTACGGTCTAGATCCTGCCCAAATTACCATCAATCCGACAACTCAAAGGCCCGAATTTACGGGAGGAACGACTTCCAATAGCTGGGAAGCAATTCAAGACGATCTGAATAGCGATATAAGGCTAAGAGAAATGTTTCTTACAGACTTAGTAAAAGTAGATAGAAAACGTGCACATGCACTTACGGAGCAATTCCTCACAGAATCAGATGGTAACTGGCTTCAGCGCTTTATGAAGCGAGAGAATAAGTTCATTGTCAATCAGACGGGTGCTCGATATGAGGAAGAAGTGTTAGCTATGTTTGATAGTCTACGCGTAACAGGTTGGCCGGAGCGGGGCATAAATCCAAATGTACCCCTTGATCACGCGCATCAGGCTCACCTGCAGATGCTCTATATGGAAGCAAGTAGGCGTGTACTGAGAACAAAAGCAAACAAAAAATTTGATCTCCTTTTCGAAGATCAGAAACTTCAAGCAATGTTAGATGATGGTGTAGAGGCAAAGACGGACAAAAAGACAAATGTAATAGGTAATAGAAGAGAAAGTCTCAGCAGGGGCATAACTGAACCTGATGGCAGAGTAACTAAAGAAGGGGTCGCGCGAACGAAACTCAAAGAACAAGCTGTTGAGACCCAAAAACGAGCACAGATCCTGATTAATGGAGCTCTTGCTGAAGGTGGTAATCCCCCCAAGGTCGGACTTATCGGAATGGAGAAGACGATAAGCCCCACAGAGGTTAATGGGTTGTTTAAGAGAAAGGAGCTGGTAGGGAGCGCCTTCACTGATATTGTAAGTTCACTCAGAAAGCAAGGATTTCGCGCAGAAGCGCAAGCTATCGAGACTGACAATACATTCCAAACCGTTGCAGATGCTGAAGCTGCTGTTTTTTCGAGAAAAACAAATCTAGAAAACACCACCTTACCCCCCTATAATATTGGTGGTGGACTTGAACAAGCGGCGGAAACAGATCGTGTGGCGGCATTAGAAAAAATTAGACTCAACAACCAAGACTATACAGGGAAAGGTGGTGATGCGGCAAGAGAAGCTGCAAGACAAGCAGTAGAGCAGACGAAAACAACGAGAATGGCCACTATCGAACGAGAACGAAACAAATTTATCGAACAAGTACAAGATCTCGAAAATCTTCTCGTTAAGATAAGACAAAAAAGAGAGGAGATACAATCCCAGTTTGACGCTCTCAGCTTGCTCCGGTCCGAGCGTGTTGAGATAGCGAACACTCCTGAAGAGATGCAGGCAGCCTATGAGCGTGTAGGGACTTCAGGATTCGCACCAGGCGGTATGATTATCGCTGATGATGATTTGAGTAAGTATGGGCAGACAGGGTATTTAATGCGTGATTATTTCGGACAAACTCAATTCCAAGCCGCGAGGGCGGCCCTCTGGCCTGCCACTGAAGATGAAAAGTTCGAAAATCAAAAAATCATACTTCTTGCGGTGGCAGAGGTAAAAGCGAAAGAGATATACCATGCGAATACTGGTGTAGACCTATATGCAAATCCAACACCAGTTCAAATTGAAATTGTTGGTGTACGAGGTGGAGCGACTGGAGCAATAACCAAAGAACAGCTCATCGCACTTCCCCCACACAGAGTAAGGGAAATACTCGACGCGAATGCGGCAGACCTACCTGTATATAGTGCCTTAAATGCAGATCAAAGGCTTACCCAAATTAAGGAATTACAACATTTAGAGACACAGCGTTATGTGGCACGTCAGAAAGCGCTCGAATTAACAAAAGCCGCTCATACTGTCGTTGTAGCTCAGTTGGGCAAAGCTGTCGAGCAAGTTGACAGAATCTGTGATGCGAAAATGGAAACAATCGCGCTGGTAGAGGCATTTTTAGGAGATAGAGGTGCTGCGTATCATGAAGTTCGAAATATGATGACGACAGAGTCGCTGGAAAGATATGCATATGGTGCATCAGTGCAGGCGAGCCCGAATATGACACCAATTGATAAGAAAGGGTATAGCTTGGCAGAGAGACAAGGCAATTTTCCGAGAGGATTCCTCGATTTTCTCCGAGATATATTCAAATATCATGAGTTGGGAAGGGATCTTGACAAAGCAAAGATCGATAATAAGGGACCAGACAAGTTGTACGACGTGTTGATTGACGCACTTGGTGGGACGGCTTCTGCGCAGATGAATATCGCAAATATGATCGTAGACTCATTCCAACCAACCATTCCCCCAGGTGAAGGATTTAGAAGGTTTGTAACTCCACCAGCACTGGATGTGCATACGCTTCCGTTTACCACGGTGATGTCCATATTGGCTTATCGTAATGATCCGACACGTATCAACCCACCCGCTGGTGCTCTCCCCATACAGTACGCCGATCCGCTCACTACCCAAGACATGTTATCAATAGTGCAGAAGATCGCGGGTACTATCGCAGATAGCACCGCAGGAAGTGCAATTATCTAGTAATTTACCATCAAGTATGCGAATAAACAATCTAACAACGAAAGATATTCTTCAATATCTTCCCTTGAGTGACGAGGTACGCAGCAAGCTATTGGCTGTGTACCCTGATAAAGTTACTTACGAACAGGGTGTGAAGATCGAAGATATGGCGTGGCGGTTATTCTACGTATACTTTGATATGGTATATGACACGGTACTTCGGCAGGAAACACTTGAAAATCCAGGTCCCTTAGCGCCGGGGGCTCACGATAGATTATTACAAAAGACCGAAGAACTGATCATGGGGGAGTATCAGACACTCATCACGAATGATAAGATGGAGGATCTCAGGAAACAAATAGCTTTACTCGCTCAATAATTTGTATATGGAAATATGAATGCAAACGAATCACCCAGACCCATAAGTCCTTTACCCGAATCTCACGATCAGGATACGGTTTCTGAGCTGCAACAATATCTAAATGAGGCAACTCTTGTATATCAAGATGCAACGACAGTGTTAACAACACTGAGGGCACAACCCGATCCCGCTACAGAACTTGAAGATGTCAAATGTAGTGAGACCCTTGCCGAGTTGCGAAGACTGGTGGGAGATGTTCGTCGACTGAGACCGAGTCAAGATGCTTCTTTTGTGCGGAATGAGGCAGAGGAACTAGTTTCAGGAGCAGTGGATGCTTCTACCAGAGCTGACCTGGACAATCGGGCAATTGAAGCGGCAGTAGGAGAGGAAAACAAACGACTATTAATTCTTCAGAGAGTATTAGGCGATAGAGATCGCTTTTTCGGAGATAGGGCGCGTACAATCATTTATTCAGAAGATGACTTGATTCCTCTTACGACTGAAGATGCGATATTTGATCATAAGTCGCTTATGGATGGAATTATAGAAGCCCTGGGTGCAGATGAGACAGTATCTGCTGATGTCCAAACGACAGTATGCACGACCTATCGAATATCTGCCGGGACATGTCAGATGATAGTTAATAACAGAGCGCTGTATGCGGAAGCAGCTATTGGTCGGATCGTGGCCGCAAGAGAACTAGCTCAAGCGGAAAGTGGTCGTGCAGGAGTGCAGTTGGACAATCGTATCGTTGATAGAGCCATGCAAGATATTGAGGGGAAAATACAGTCATACCGCACACAAGCACGCGAAGTTTTGACGACGAAACGGGAAGGTGTACAGAATACATTAAGAAAAAGAATTAGTTCAGAAGTAGCAACGTCTGCTACGGGAATTGAAGTAGACGAATTCTATGCATATGGGAATAGGAGCATAGAAGAAACCACAGAATCTCTCCTTGCCGGAGAAGTACAAGATGAAATCCGAGAATCTCAGGAAAGTCATGCGAGAGACTTGGCCATGCAGGGCCTTGTCGATGTACCACGAATCGTTCGGAAATACCAGATGGGTGTCGATGCCCCACGAATATTAGGGGGGGCGGTGAGATTGCTTGAGGGCCGCGTTACCTCTTTACATGAACGCTTTGAACGGAATCGTCAGGAGGCTATCGCAGAAATGAGAGTGGTTATATCAGTACTGACAGATGTCGACCTAGATGATGTGTCGGTGGAAAGGGCAACCCAAGCACTCAATGATCCCGACGAAATTATTGCGATAAATAGTACAGTCGCCCGTGCCGCTGGGAACATTGCGGGTCAGCGTAGTCTGCGGCATCCGTTTGGCAGCGGACAGTCGCTGAATGAACAACATATTGCTCAGTTAAAACTTCTCAATACTCATATCGATAGGTGTGGCGCCTGGGGGAACAAGCTACAGGCTGCTATCAGAGAGTATGATGCGAGACTCGATGCTCTTGGGTCTGAGGTATCGGCAGCAACACCACCTCCCCCACTTGTACCAGCTCCAGCTATTCCAAGCGCACCAAATAGAGCAGGCGCGGGCGCACTATTGACAACACCAGTTCCTGTCGCAACTGAAACATCTCCTGGGGTGTCAGATACTACAGCACCGTCTGTACCTCTGCGTTCCCCAGTGGCACCCTCTCTACCTCAACCCCCTCTGGAAACTCCGTCACCGGGAGATGGACTACCGCCCGATGGAGGAAATGGCAGCGCAGCTCCAGGAGCTGCTATTGAGGTTAGGAGAGGCGAGCTACTTGCGTCACACACGTTCCATTATGATAGGTCTAGAAATTGGAATATGAGATATTACAATCCGAGTATAAAGTTAAAGGATCAGGGCGATGTTGTTTTTGGAGATTTTGGAGTATGGGCGGCTAGCAACGAAACATATATAGCGATATATTTATCTGATAATAGTAGCGCTGTATATAAAGGCACTAAGAGGCGACTTTGGGCAGAAGGAAATGAAGTAGAGCGAGCTTCGTTCGGCGATGAGCCGTCCATGAAAATGAAAGTGGGCTCTGAGTTTGATCTGGTTGGAGAAACCCTCGTCATGCATGTCAAGGTGACTGAGTGCACATACTCACCAGATGATAATACCAAATTCCAGACATTTACTATTAGGGCTGAAGTACATAAAAAACCTGAGAGTGCGACGGGCACAAGCACACCCCCAAGAGCAGCCGCTCTACCCACTGGTGCGCGACCTGCAGCGACACCAGACCAGGCGGTTGGTCGGGGAGTAGAGGTGGCGCCTACTATTGCTCCGCCCAATGTCGAAGAGTTAGTAAGCCAGCATAATTGGCAAGCATTAGTTGATCTTGCTACAAATTCCGCTACCAATGAAAGCGTTGCAGTACAGTCAGTGAAAGCGCTCATAGACAATAACCAAAGGGACTATGTTGAGAATGTGGTGGATGAGGTATCTACCCCAGAGCCAGTACGACAAGCCGCTATTGAAGCGTTAATTGGTATTGAAGACTGGAATTTCTTTAGTATTCTCACGTCACAGGAAAAAAATGGTGAACCTTTGGCGATACAGGCGCTTGAAATACTTATCGATAACGGTCAGTATGCCTGGGTCGAATATGTGAGTAGAGAGGCCGCTTTCCCAGCAGTAAAACAAAAAGCGGAAGAAGTAATTGTTGCCGAACTACGGAAAATTGTTGATGCAAAAGGATGGAGTTCCCTTACAGTGCTCACTACTATGGAAGAAGTCAGTAATCCATCTTTAGCGATGCGGGCGCTCACCCTTCTTATCAAACACGGACAGTACGACCAGGTCACAGAGGTGAGTCTGCATGCATTTGACCGAACAGTAAAACAAAGTGCAGTTTGGACACTGCGAGCAATAGCCGAAGCTCAGCAGCAAAAGATAGATGCAGCCCTGGCAAGTTTGCCTCCTGAAATTCGTGATGCAGTGAGAGGGCCGATAACAGATCTACATGCTATGGCGGTGAGAGTGCACCAGAGGGGTGAACAGATAGCGGAATCGATACTGCGCCAGACTGCGAACATTGATGCCCCTGTCATCGGTTCTGCCCTTCGTGCGTATGCACGGGAATTAAGTGGTATTGTTCATGCGACAGATGGAAATCTCGACATTACTCCTGAAACTCTCAGACGCGCGGGAGCTGAAATGGTCACGGCTGCCTTGTTGGATATCCAGGCGGGTGCTGATTTGTTAGCCTTCCTGGGTATAGGCAGCTGGGGAGAGCTTGCTGCAGGCGGCATTTCTCAAATAACTGGTGAGACCTTGACGAGAACTATAACCCAGAGGGTCATAGCACACGGAGGACTAGATCAGAATATCAAAGCCCTACTAGAAGCCCTCCTTAAAGACCCGGATGCTGTGCAAGAGATAGGAGCCGATTCTCGAATAGTCAAAAGAACAAAAGAATTAGTGGAGCCAGCTGATGCAAAAGCTGCTCAGGCAAAAGCAGAACGGGGAGCCCAACCTATGTCTGCAATACTCTCTTCCGACACATTAAGGGGTATCCCATCTGATAAACAATTTATATCTCAATGGACTATACAAGAGGTCGCTGGTTATGATGCAAGTGATGAAGGCGCACGAGCAATTATGGCTAAGTTAAATCAAAAATCGAATAATTACGTAGAACCATATATAAAAGCCATTACATTGGCAAAAGAATACTACGAAAAGGGTCACACTTCCTAATCCCGCCCATTGACTTATTCCCCGAAAGTCAGTAGCATAAGTATATGCCGCTTCAACTGGTCTGGCTTGGATTTAAACGCTATATTGATACTGCGCGTAAGATATTCTTCGTCGGTCTGACGTTCCTTGCTGTCTTCTACCTATTCTTCGCTCTCGTGAAAGTAGATAACAAGCGTGTCGATACAGGGCCTACCATAGCCCAGATCGAAGAAGCAAGACGTCTGAATCTCTACAAACTCTATGACAAGAAAAACGACCCGAAAGACGATGAAGAGGGGGTACTCATGCGAGACATGAGCAGAAGCTTCATGTGTTCTGTCACAGGAGAGCTCTGCACTGACAATCCTGCAGAGGCGTACAAGTATAAGGAACAGTCATTGAGCATGAAGGCGTCCTCTTTCCTCGCTGAGCCCCTCCGTCATCCGCCCTCATCGTTCTACTATTGGGCGCGGGGGACGATGGAGAATGCAGGATTCGTACCGAAGACCTATGCCCAGGGCATCGGCTTCGCAGCACTCACGAGCTTCCAGCCTATCTGGAAAGTATTTCGAAATCTCGCGTATCTTGTTATCGTGATCGTCATCATGATCGTAGGGTTTATGGTGATGTTCAAGGTCGGCGGGGGAGGAAAAAACGCAGTAACTCTGGAATCAGCGCTCCCGAAGCTCGTCATCGCACTTCTCGCCATATCCATGTCCTATGCTCTCGCAGGGCTTCTCATCGACGTGATGTATATCTCGATCGCACTGATTATCAACTTGCTGGGGCCGATAGGGGGCATGGATCTTCCCACGCAGACGAAGTTTATCGGAGGGATAATCACTGGATCACCAGTAGACTTATTTTTCACCCTCATGGGAAATATTGGGCAATCGGATGGGAATTATTATAGTCTTGCGGGCTCATTATATAGTCTCGTGCCGTATTACATGCAGACAGTGATAAATACAGTTGTGAACAATCTTGCGGGAGCTCTTCTCGCACAGTGGGGATCAAGTGCTGGTCAGAATTATTCTAAAATAAGCACAGGTTTTAAGAATCCTAAACAATGGGCAACCACTATTTCGAGAGGACTCATTTTGGCAATTAATCGTATTAAAGACATTAGAAAACCATTAGATCAGATATCAAAGGGGGGCGATCCTGTGGGCATCGGTTTGGCATCGAACATTATCGGAGTCATACTAAGTCTAGCAGTAACCTTGATTCTTGGACCGGTATTCGTAAAAGTCGCAATAATGTCTCTTCTTATCCTAGGAATGGTTGTTATCTTCTTCCGCCTCTGGTTTTTCCTTATTGCTAATTACGTGGAAATTATGTTATCTATTCTTACTGCCCCACTCACACTGATGCTAGAGGCTATCCCAGGGCAGAACGCATTCATAAACTGGTTTCGTGGTTTGGCGATAAACCTAGGGGTATACCCTATTGTACTCGTAGTTATTATGCTTGCGAGAGCCATCTCACACACGGCGGAAACCTCATCTCCAATGTGGGCGCCACCATTTATCGTCCAAATCACCGATCAAACGAGTTTGCAGACTCTCGTAAGTGCAGTGCTCATTTTTTCTCTGCCTGGTATTATAAAGATCTATAAGAAAAAGCTGATGCCCGCAGGATCAATCACTGAGTCTATGGGCTTGGGACTTGGATCGCTCTTCGTGGGTGCAGCACCCATAATTCGTGGCTCTTCGACTGTAATGGGTGCCTCTGGGCTAACTACTGCAATGGCTAAACGAGTGACGAAACCACTACAAGATATATTTAAAGATCAGATGACCCAGAGTGTTAAGGTAATCGAATCACCGAAAACATCATAGAAGGAGTCATATATTCATTCTCATCCCAGTCCGTAGATTCTCAGCAAATCCACTCCTACGAACCTCAGGAGGAAGATCGAGAAGATAATAATGAGTAGTCCGATAATACACTGAGTAATAAGTTTTTGAGCTTTCTGTACCTTCGCAGATTCACCTTCACTGAGCTGGAATTGTATCGCTCCGAAGATGATACATAGTATCGAAAATGCTCCTGCGAAAGTGACTCCGATTCCAAGCACTCCTTCAGCCAGGAATCTGTCTACTCGATCCATAGGAAGACAGCCGATAGCTGTTGGAAACCCTCCATATTTCGCGCATGCGAGACAACCGATATATTGACGCACGAAAGGATTTGACTTAAATGCTGACAACTTATTCGAATCACTAATGATGGAATCGCCAGTATCATCAGGACGGGTGCCAAAAAAGCGTGCATTTAGATTTGGGTCATTATGTAACCATGTAGTATTGAGAATTCTCCTGATCCACTGCTCCACTTCTCCACTAGTTGTAAAAAACTCTCGTATGTCCCTCTTGATTTCACTTTGGAATTCTTCTATGCTTGACGTATATGATGTTGCTCCAAATAGAAGTGGAACAAAGCGATTCGAACCATCTCCATTATTCTCGGGAGCAGGTATGAGTAGTCGCCATGGTGCATTAGCGTCATTGATTCCAGCGACAAAACGTGTACATAGGAGAACAGCAGCGATGCCAGGTCCAGAGTTTGCGTCTACACAGGTACAACCAGTCTGATCGAATCCGGTGATTTTTCCCTTATCATCAAATCCAATCTTAGAGGGATCATCAAATTGAGGTGTTCCTTTGGTACACAGAAGTGAAATATCTGGCATATTCTCTGAATTAGTTGTCCATCGCATTAATGTTTGCACGACTGAGTAGACAGGCTTCTTGATCACATTTCCGATCTTACAAGGAATTTTTTCTAAGAATCCACCTGCGTTTGCGCGCGGATCCCGGGGTTGTATGAGTTTGTGTCCATCGGTAACTTCAATCCCATTTATATACAAAGTTGCTTTGAGCGGACCAAGTTGTTCAATAAAATACCTTCTCTCCCCTTCTGGTGTTACCTGATAATACCAGACCATGCCAATGCGAATTTCTTTGGAGAAGGGTGGTGTATAAGCGACCTGGATTGGTTCCTCTATGATGGGGAGTCCCTCGATGGATTGACCCCAATCAGGGTGCCAATCAGATCCAGGAGTGTGAATATTATATAGCTCACTAAGACTTTGTTCTTCGTGAATAAATCCACGATCATTATCCTTAGGTATCCGTTTTTGAGGAACAATCCAAACCCTTTCTCCACCAGGGGATGAAGAGTCCTCATCAACGTTACAATTCGAAGGCTGAAAATTGCCGAAATTCGTCCCTGCAGCATTGCTCACACCCAGGTCAGATCGAGTGCTCTCTGGGTTGAAGCATTTACCCCCATAGGATCCTGCGGTTGGCATGACGCAACAACGTTTCGTAATCTTTTTTTGTGGATCCGCGGAGTTATCGGGATCACAAGTCACTGTATCTACACACTTCAGATTCTGAGCATTAGGATCAATAGTACCTGTAGCAGGGTCTATAAATGGCACGCACTCGGTTCTAAGACCTTCAATAAGTAGATCATTACACTCCTGATCAGTGGCGTATGCCTGGTGGGGGATAACTGGCATGAGGGACAGAAACAGAAAGGTAGCTACCGTGAAGAGCAGAGGGCTCGTTTTTCGGAAAACACTTCGCATGACCTGTGTATCAAATGTCATCATCCTTTCATGATATCAGAGTCGATATAATTTGTATAGACATGACTTCATCACTTTTTATCTTGTGCTTTCTTGATGGCGTCGGTCACATATGCGACGAGTGCGAAGGTAAGTATGTAGGTAAGATACTCAGGAATGAGCTCCTTCGCGACATGGAACCAGCTCGCCTGGAAGAAGCTCGCGAATCCCTCGAGTTGTTCGGGGTTAATACCTCCCGCTTTCGAAATCTGGAGGAGGAATTGGCGTATCGTGACGGCATCCATGCCATAATGTTCGAAGTTTGTCCATGCTTTCGAAAAGAGGGATTGACCTTCCTTGTCGAAAATCATTTTCCATCTTCCGAGTGCATTGCGTACTTCTTGCTTATTCGCGAGTCCGCTCAACTGCATCTTGGTAAGACCAAGGACTGCAGGCATGAATATCTCTCCATCTCCTATCTCATCGCTACATAGCTTTCGGAAATTGGTCCCGAGTGACTTTATCCTACTCCATGTTTCAGGTGTTCCTTTACGGGCAGCTGCCTTGAGCATGAGTAGCATATTACTATCTGCCCCCTCAGGAGCCCGTGCATCCAGGATGAGCTTATATTGCTCTGCGGCTCCGCATTCTCCCGTAGATCGAAAGACCGTCGTATCGTCCCCATTCAAGAAAACTTTATGTATTTCACTATTGTCAGCCATGAAGGGGATTGCTCCAAGGAAACCCTCATCCCACATACGGCGCATCCAACGAGCGCGATTGATACGTTTGTTGAAGTTTTCCAAATATCTCTGGGCAGCAATACGATCTCCTGCAGAAAGGCTAGATTTTATGGTTCCATCGGGATTCAAATACTTTTTCCTCAGAATATGTTCTGTTTCCTTTTTCTTATCTCCCTCTTCTCCTGTCATATTAATCTCTGGAACTGCGCCCATTTCGGTGATAATATCGTTGCGCAGGAGCACCACTCTCTGGATGCGTAACCCTAACACCCTCTCTTGTGGTGCTGAGGATCCCAGTAGTCCCTGAAGAGCCTGTTGCGCACTTAGCGTATTTTCTGATATTCTCCTTGCGACTTCAGGCTGATATTTTTTAATCATGATGCGGATAAGGGTGTCGTCATCCATCACGTATCCTTTCCCCCCATTTACACTACTGCTAGTCTGATCCCAGTTTTCGCCATAGATATTGAGTCCATGCGTCTTCTCCTCCCATTGAGTGCGTTTCTGCAGTATTTCTTCGTCTACCTCACCTCGAAGCTCTCCCTGCGCATATGCGAGATCATCGGTAACTTCATCCCATATTTGATCTTTCGCTTCTTGCCGTTCTTCCCGATTCGAAGACCTTAGTTTTTCACCGAGTTTAGTATGTATAGCGCCTTGCGCTTGTACTGTCTGCAGGAATGACCCTGAGCGTTTGTTAGCATCACTGTTCTCGTCGAAGTACTTGTTTTTTATCTGAGTACTCAGGCGTAGTCCATTCTGCTCATCTTGATTTCTCAGACGATAGAGAAACTCAACAGGAGACCGCTCGGCGATGACGACAAGCATCGCATCATAGAGCATCGGCTTGACAAGCTTTCGCTTGAGGTCGGTCGTCGCGACAGTCTGCACCTTACGATCCGCTTTGTTTTTCCCTGATTCTTGTCGGACCGCATCTTGATACACTTGGGATGCTCGGGCATGGAAGAGGGTTATAAAATCTGCTTTTGAGGGAGCTCTTCTCGAATTTACGCCATACATGTTACTATTGAACATCTTAGACGTGAATTTGAATGGATCCAGATTACCTGATTCCTTATTGATATCCGCGAAGAGATAGTTGTGAGGAAGATGTTTACCGAATTCATGTTGATCGTTCAGATATCGAGTATACAGATGATCGACAAAATTAGTCACAGCCTCCTTATTTTTTAACTGCCCCTCTTGGTCGTATTCTATAAGACTTACGATATTTTCGTCTGCAAAGGCGTTAATCTCATTGACCCCGATATTTTCTACCGATTTCCAGATGCGGGTAATGCCATCATATTTCTTTTTAGGTTTTCCCTCTTCTAGATCATCTGAATCCTCATATACTGCCTTAAATTGCGGCTGTCCTCCCCCCATGAGTCTTGCATAGATCTTTTTATCTATGACTCCCATATCCGCCATCCGTCGCCATCCACGTAGTGTATCGTAGCCACCCGCCCTCAATCTATTTATAGGAGCGAATACTTCTGGTAGATCACCTCGAAAGTGCTCTGTCATATCCCATGCAAGCCTTCCTTGAGATTCATGACGTTGATTATCGAAGACTTGAAATCCTTCTTTCCCTGCTGCGAATGGGTCCCATTTACCTTCTTGATTGAACCCTGGCATATTGTACATTGGCTGCCAGTATGCTCCCTTTAAGAATAGGTCATGATCCCAAGTACCGGCGAATCGTAGCGCACGCTGGAAAGGCGCGAACACATTGTTGAACATTTGTTTATCGTCTGCTTGTCCTTGAAATCCTCGCGTCGGAGTCGCATAGGAAAATATTTGTTGAAAACGGAAGCGTCCTGCAAATACGATCGTGAATGCATGTTGGAGAACTCTCCGACGTTGCCAATCTGGCAGATGAGGATAGTTTTCCTCTAAGAATTCTTGGACCTGAAGCACCAATGTCTTTCCGCCTGAGCCTCGATTGAGGAATATCTCATTAAAAAATTTACCCTCGTCTTCGTTGATCCAGCCTTTCTCACCCATGCGCTTCTTAAGTATTGATTCTATGAATGATGCAGATCGGACTATGTATACATTATCCTCCATTGAGTATATACGATCCATATTGCGCGATGTCATAGCAGTCTTTAAGTGATCTCCAATACTTTGGAAGAATTTTTTCTGTGCGTCTGGCGAGCCCATGTGGGAGAGGTATCGATACTGATGACCCGCTTCGAAAAAGCCGTCATCTGCATTAATCTCTTCTTTGAGCTCATTGAGAAAATCATACATGGTTTTGCCCCTTTGTTGTGTACGTAGAGAGCTAAATGTGCTAATATCCTTCCCCAGTGATGGATCATAAAGCGCTTGCATACCCCCCAGACTCGTGACCGTGAAATCCAGCTTGCCCGCCGAAAGGTTGGTAGACTGATGAGCGAGATTCCCAAGCATGGAGTTTAGCTGGCGAAACATCTCCGCAGGATTAGATGTCTGGTCTCCTCCGTGCTGGAGTGCTTGCTGATATGCCTCCTTTGGTTCATCTCGCATGTTTAGATAATTGCGATATACGTTACTGACCATGAATATGACTGATTCACGGATCCTTGCAGTTGTCTCTGATGCTATAGTCTGTCTTTCCGCATCGGTAAACTGGTCAGTATGATAGTCATCAGGAGTTACATCCAGTATATCGACGGGTTGACCCTTTCTCCGTTTCATGGCAGCTATCTGATAGCGGAAATGTCGTTCATAGAATGGCACAAAACCACTAGACACACTGCTTGAATGCTTCAGGAAATCGAGTGCATTACGCGCCGCGATCACTGTCCGTAGCTTAGCTATTTTCTCAGCCTGTCGTTTCCGGTCTTGACCGATGCGAGGATCTTTTTCCACTTGATCTAGATATGCATATAAGAAGGCTGTAGTACTACCCCATTTACCCAGTTCATCTTCCTCAAATCTGATAATGTCATATTGCAAATCAGACTTCTTTATGGAGTGATTCCCGATTGTGATTACTTCGTCTGCTTCGAACACACCATCTAATGCGGAGTTTAGGGTATTTGCAACATCATTGTGCAGCTTCTGTACTCGTTGGAATTCGAACGACCCTTCAGTTCTCTTTTGGTAGAACTGTATCTCTTGTGCAATGCTCATTTTCTGACCTGGCTGGATCTGACTTGCATCGACTGTGGTAGGCTGTACGAGCTCAATGAATCGATCTTCGATGTCCTGTGCAGCTTTGAGTCCTGCGATGCCAGTACGAGGGCGCTTCTCCAACGCTTGTTTGAAGGCGACCTTGAATATGCTGTGGACGAGCGGAGGACCGATCTCAGGACTTATGGACCCGAACCTTACTAAATCATCTTCGAGTTTCGACCTAGCCCCGAAACCCTTTCTATTAAGCTTTAGATATTCTTTATCAGTAAAAAGCTTAACTACAAAAGAAGCATATGCAGGAGCAAAGGCTGCATGGACCTGAGTCTGGAGTGCCACTGAGACGAAAGCCTCAAATACCGCAAGTATTTCTTCCCGTGTCGCAGGAGGGAAGTCTTTCAGTCCGCGTTTAAGCTTTTCTGGGTTCGTCTTTACGATAGCCCCGAGCTTCTCCAGAAGGACATTTTTCCCATCCGCATCTTTTTCGCCGAACGATCGGAGAAGCTTACCCACATACTTACCTATCTTTTGCATATTATCTACTTTCCGTTTCCTCTTTTCGATCATGTTTGTAATTTCTTCCTCACCCAGTCGCATGATCTCTTCGAGGGTCATATTCTGGACTGCAGGTCCTAGGAGGTTCTTCACCGCTGCCTCCATCTGACTTTCTTTACTTGATCCAGATGCCCGTTTTACTTCTGCGATCTCACGTCTTCCTTCTTCTTCACCCGCCTGGATACTAGCATGTTCCTCGGGTCTTTCTGCGAGTGGATCTTCTATTTCGGGATTCATACGTGTTTCTTGTAAATATGTAATGCATCCATCAGCGTTTTATTGCCCTGTATAAAAGCCAGGGTCGTTGAGCTATGTGTAAGAAATTCACTGAGATTTGCGCACGCCGCACAGCTCGGTCGCGTAAACTGGAAAAACAGTATATCAAGAATAAGGAGAAGTGGTATACACAGGAAAGCAATTAGTATTGAGAGAATCGTGTGAAGCCTAGAATGATCCACTATGCTAGATATAATGTTTGCGATCTCCATCCTGTGATGAGATTGTCCCGATGCTGTAGCCAACATAGTTGATGTACAGATGCGTGGATCCCGCTTTGCGGGACTTCGAACTCCTCGCAATGACGAATGAATAGCGTCATACGCGAGAGAATCAGTTATCGTCGGTCGGGGGGAGAGGTTCTGCATCGGTCTCATTGTACGCACGAGGACTTCCGTTTTGCAAGTCGATCACGAGCTCGCGGAATCTTCCTTCACCTGACGAATATGTCGTGAGATCGGTGTGGGTCTTCGTGATGTATTCATGCACGATTCTACGTTCATACGAGTTTAGGCCTCGGAATGGCATCGGGCGCTTTTCGGCTCTCACCTTATCTGCGATTTCGAGTGCGATATTCTGAAGTCTTTCGATCTGCTTCTCGCGGTAATCATTCACATTGACCACAAGCTCGATCCGTGTGCCTAATTTGTTAAAACACGCCACCTCAAGGATCTTCTGGAGTGAACGTATGGTGTCACCATGTCGACCAATGATCGCAGGGGCATTTTCGCCTGCCTGAACGAACACTTTATAGATCGTATCTTCCTCTATCACTTCGACAGTAGCTCCACTTACCATGAGGTCAACTATTGATTGGGCGATCGTTTGTATCGTGTGTGCATTATCCATAATGACATAAGTCTCAGCCAGAGGCTGATCCGCCTTTAGCGGATAAATTCTAAATTCTAAATTCTAAGTATTTTTCTTAGGATCTCGAATCTAAAATCTTCTGAGGGTTGATGCTGTCCGCCGAGTCGGCGGATCAGCATCTTTAAAGATCCTGCAATAAATTCAGGATGACGCAAATTTTCTAAACATTATTTCATTTGGAATTTGAATTTTATTTGACATTGGTGCTTTGTCATTTGGATTTATTTTCATTTGATGCGATTATCCCAGTTTTGCTTGTCTTTACCGCCTGAATTATACTAAATATGGAAAAAATATTCCAGTACAGACTGAGTCCCACCGGTAACTGATACGAAAAGAACGCGATCATCACAGGGAAGAAATATCGCATCTGGGTATTCATCGCTGACTGAAAATCATTGGAGAAACTCTCATCCTTTTTCCCACTTCCTTTGTCATCCTGCTCGCCCGCCGTAGCTTTCGCGGAGGAGGGAGCCTGTCGAGGGTCATCTTTGGGTTTGACAGGCTGGGCACCAATGGTCTTTTGGGCTTGTACATACTGGAGAAGTCCTGTAATAAGGGGGATAAGCATGTAGTGGATATAGGGAAGATTCTGTGGATGGAAAACGATACCGCTTTTCATCGATACATCAACAATCTTATAGTGCTGTGGGGATAGTGCGAGGTTGTAAATGAAAAAATTAGGATCGAGGGTCTTGATAGCAAGCACTTTGTTATACAGGATTTTATTGATATTTCCCACGACGATCGTACTACTGGCAGCATCCACGAAGTGACGGAGCGTCTGATATAGCCCAATGAAAATCGGGATCTGGACAATAGCGAAAAGACATCCCGACGCTGGATTGATCCCATGCTCTTTATACAGGTCGAGCTGAGCTTGTTGGAGACGGGTCTTATCATCCTTATGTTTCTTCTCAAGCTCCGACATTTTCGGCTTGAGTGCGGTGAGCTTCTGTTGACTCTCGATCTGCTGCTTGAAGAACGGATGCAATATGAGTCGGAAGATAACAGTCAATGCAATAATCGCGAACCCGAATGCGCCTGGAAGACCTATCGAAAGAAAGAGCTTGTAAAGCGCCACGATGGCGTTCAGGAATGGATTGATGATGATAGTGTCAAACATAAAGAAAGAGGAACATTATACAGTCAATCGCTTGCGACCTTTAGCGCGTCGACGAGCGAGGACCTTACGACCATCCGCAGTGGCCATGCGAGCGAAGAAGCCGTGTTTGCGTTTGCGTTTATCTTTCTTGGGTTGGAATGTGCGCTTCATAGAAATATGAAAACTGAAAAATTAAATATCAAAGATTCATTCTCGAATAGACGGTGCATTATATCATTCTTTTGTATGTTCTTCTTCGGAAAAAGACTGCTTGATCGCCTCACACACAAAAGGAGCGAAGGGGTAGAGCATTTCGATACACGCCAGATATACATCTGACATGGATTCCTGAACTTTTTTATCCCCTGATTTCGCGGAGTCCTTCAACTGCTCGATATATATGTCTGCGAATCTATGCCAGATAAACTCGTGAAGCCCGACGAGTGTATGTGAAAACTCGAAGTCCCTCATATGTCTATGGTACTTCTTTCTTAATTCCTTGAGCTCTTTCTCCAACTCCTTCAAGATCACTTCTCGATCTTTCTCCGACAATTGTTTTAGAACAGTGTCACCCTGAGCCTGTCGAAGGGCGACGTTATCATGTGGAGTACTCTGTACCCAGTGCTCTGTACTTGAAAAGCCCTTTATAAATCTTCCAATATTCCAAACTTTATTTACGAAATTCCTCATGCCGATGACCTTCTCGTCCGAAAGACTCACATCTCCTCCTCCTGTAGTACCGAAAACAAGCGCCAGTCGAAGAGCGTCTGTCCCATATTGTCTCGTAACTTTCAGCGGATCGATAACGTTTCCTTTACTTTTGCTCATCTTCTGGCCTTTCGCATCGCGAACCATGCCGTGAAGATAGACATGCTTGAAAGGAGGTTTACCGGTCACAAAGGCGCCAAGCATGATCATGCGCGCTACCCAAGCGCGGGCGATGTCGTAGCCTGTTTCGAGGACGGAGGTGGGGTAGAAGTAGTTGAAAAACTCAAGAGCCTTGTACATGGCATTGTCCGATGCTTGTAAATCTTGTTCGTCTGCCAAACTCGCTTTGGATTTCGCTGATACATTAGGTTGTGTTTTTGCTCGCAACAACGTCTCTTTGATAGGATGTTCGGCACTCATACACATGCCAGACTCACAATCTTCACAAGCATCACTACACGACTGATCATGATGTTTTGATCCTCGCGAATCCAACGCCGACCCTCTCTCTATACTCTGTGCTTTGTACTTTGTACTCCCCTCACAATCTTCACAACCATCACGGCACGATTTCACACCCTCCTTCGCGCTCGAAATAGCATCATAAAGCTCTGTACTCTGTACTTTGTACTCAGCACTTGCGACCGCCATAAGCGTCGCGAACGGCCACTGGCCCGAAGAAAACCAGGTATCGAAGGTATCCGGGTCCTGTTCAGGTGTGCACTCACCGCAGATTTCGCACTTTGTCGGTTTCTCAAGTGAAACAAACCAAGGAGAGTTCGGTTTCAAATTCTGAGTTCCAAATTCCGAG
>JAYRHC010000058.1:0-3530 GCA_041907525.1 Candidatus Woesebacteria bacterium | reverse complement strand
TTTTTTTATCATTTATTTTCACACTATGCATACTCAGCCACCACACACAAAGCCTCCAAATAGGGCGTGTACGATCATCGCGGGTCCTTGTTCGGTCGATGCGGACAACATCCATGAGATCATGGAGATGTCACGGATACATGTCACCAATACTACAGGTGAGAAATGTCGGGCAGTCGCTGGTACCAGAGTAGTCGGTCTTAAATCACGGACTGACTATGCGCCCGATGGGAAAGGAATGGGTATAGATCTCGAGGTCTATAGAGCGAACCTGTCGAAGCTCCTTTCGGGAAAATCTCCGAGCACCTTCGATCTTCCTCCGAGCGCGAAATACTCGATAGATATCTTCGAAAAAACCAATTTGTTGATAGCTACAGAGGTGTGCTCTCCGATACTCCAGCTCGTACCTCTGTCAGGAAAAATTCCTCAGTCAAAGATGATGCCATGGAACTCATCAGTGAATCAGCTCGGGTGGCCTCTGAAAGAAATAGCGGTGATAGCGAAACAAAACGATTGGTTTGTCGGGATTAAGAATGGCAAGCTTTTGGGTGAAACGATCAAAATCGCGGAAAGTGAGGCGTATACAGGAAAAACTTCACTCGAAAAAGCGTGGCGTGGACTCCAGGGATACACCCAGATGCCGAAAGAGAAAATCATTATGATCCAGCGCGGAGTAGACACTGAGTCCAAAGGAGATTATCGTAATTACCCAATTCATATTACCGCGAAGAGATTAAAGCAGGCGACTGGGAATACGATGTTTTTTGATCCGTCACATAGTCTGGGTCCAAAGCTCCGAAGTCAGATCGTCGCAGCGACCATCGAAGCTATGAAAATACAGTTACCCGATGGGAGGTATCTATACGATGGTGTGCTGATCGAAGTGGGTACGTCTCAGACAGATACCGAGCAACATATTACGGTACAAGAACTCCAAGATTTGTGTGATGCCCTTTCGAAATTCAGAGATTTAGTGTCACCATAATCACCCTATGCAAACGCTTATTGCTGTCCGCGAACAAATAGATGCCATAGATAAGCAGATTATCCACCTGCTCAATGAGAGGGTGCGTCTTGCGTATGAAGTAGCGGAAATAAAATCCCGTACTGGCGTTTCTGCACTCACTGATGCACGTCGAGAGGAGGAGATAATCCAAGCCCTCATGCGACAGGCAAAAGACCCCGTGCTTACGGATGCGATCCCTGACCTATATCGAAGGATATTCCGGATGTCAAAACAGATTCGGATGCTCATGTCCACGAAGAAATCGTGCTTGTCATCATAGATCACTACATGCGATACAAAGCACAGTGCGGACAGTCCATGTTACTTCTTCTCAAAATACAGGGTCACGGTAGAGGTGATGGTCTGCTGGCCTGGCTGCAGATTTGCAGCGCCTCCTCCGCCACCCATGCCCATTTTCAGATCGCTATACATAGGATATATCGGATTCGCATTCGAGGACTCGACCACATTGGTCACCCTTCCCAGCTTGATCCCAAGCTGTGTAGCGAGCTTATTTGCTTGCTCTCGCGCGTTCTCGATCGCCTTCGTGCGGGCTTGCTCGCGGTATTTCTCTGGATTTTCGATATTGAACCTAGTGTTGTAGATATCTGTCGCGCCCGCTGCCGTTGCCGCTTTCGCGATCTCTCCGAGCTCATCTGCTTTCTGTACTTTGATCGATAGGGAGGCACTGCCATTGTAGCCTTGGATCGTGCCTGAGCTATTGCTTGAATAATCGTAGTTTGGGTTCACGGTATAGTTCGTGGTCTTGATATCCTCCTTCGTGATACCGTAGCTTTTCATCTTTTCCACGAGCTGATTGTTTATCTCTGCGATCTGATTCTGTGCTTCTTCTGCTGAGGCGACCTTATTCACTGTTATGCCGATATCGATATACCCTGTATCAGGAACGACATCGATCTTCCCTTCACCGATGACTGAGAAATCTGCACTCGAACCTGTGGTCATGGTGATATGCATTGGGAAGCTAAGACCTGACCATTGGACGACGAGGAGTGTCATAAGAGTAACGAGGGGTATGAGGATAATATAGATAAGTTTCATAGGGAAATGGGGAAATGGTAATCAATCAATAGCTAACTATAACAAGACATATCAGAGAATACAATATTTATACACGCGCGAAAAGTCGACAAAAATACGGGTACTTTACAAAAGTACAAAGAGGTGTACACCAGCATCATGAAAAAATCAATGACACCTCAACTCGAGAGAAATGTTCAACTACTATTTGAAATTGGATCACTGAAAAATACCCAGCGCGGTTGGAAGCAACATCTTGGAGAGTGTGCAAATACGATTGAGCATACATACAGAGTAATGTGGATAGCCCTGGTAATAGCGAGAATGGAAGGCAATAAGAACGAAGAAAAGATCATGAAGATGGCTCTCATACACGATATCGCAGATACGCGCACTACAGAGTTGAGCTATGTACAGAAGGTCTATCAGGAGGATGTGGGCGAAAAACCAGTGATCGACACATTTCACCTTACGAGCATGAGTAGTCTTATTGAGGAATATAGGGAATACAATTCTCGTGTCTCTCCAGAAGCGAAGATCGTAAAGGACGCTGATAATCTTGATATTGATCTGGAACTCAAAGAGCAAGAAGAGAAAGGAAACCAACTACGACACAAGTGGAGACACACTCGTAAGCTTGTCCGTGATAAGAAACTATACACTGCTTCTGCACGGAAATTGTGGGATGCTGTCAACGAGAGTGATGTCGCTTCTTGGCATCTCGAGTGCAACAAGTGGATTCATAAGCCGAATGCGGGGAAATGAACTGATCCATCTGTACTACTGTGTAATAGAATGATCTTCTTGAACTCTCTCTCTCTCTCTGCGGGAGAATACTCGCATGTCTACACAAACTGTGGAACTAAGACATGATACAACAGCTCAAGGTGTGGGATATGTGCGAGAATCTGGTGAGCGTATTGAACTGGTGACCCATTGGGAAATCGTGAAAGGTGCAGATCAGTTAGACTTTGCCAAGTGTCCACGGGTTGCGGAAGATATAACGCTACCCGCGTGCGGAGCATGTGGGTATACATCATTCTGCTCGTGGATGGGCGCCGAAGCAGGAAACGCTGTTGTAAGTCGAAATGATGATTTACCATATGTTGATGCTTCTGCAACCCTACGTCTCCCAAAAGCCAGAAAAGATGAGTTACTCAGTCAACTGAAGCGTGCGGTGGGAAGAAATGGGAAAATACTCGATACAATATATGAATTTGACGCACCACTCCCATGTGCTGGAACAAGTGTCTTCACTGGAGAGATAGGATAGATACAGAGGGCAATTAGTAGTTACGATCCGCCTCACCGTAATCAACTCCTTAGCTAACTATGCCTGCACAAGGGCTTTGTTGCATGAATCAAATGAGTAACGAGAAATATCTTCTCTACGAAACCACTGCATAACTTTCAGGCATACCGTTATAAAGCATAAGATTCAACGCCTTGGTCATAAGGGAAACCTCTGTTATTTGGTTTTCTA
>JAYRHC010000057.1:0-10660 GCA_041907525.1 Candidatus Woesebacteria bacterium | reverse complement strand
TTTTGGTACGTCTCTCCTGCAGGGACAAACGCATACTCAACGTCATCACCTTGAAATCCTGGGTAATAGCGTCGTATGAGCCAGACAGACGCCAGCGCATCCTGATCGGGGTTAATATGGGTGACAATAAGTTTAGACATATAATCATTGAAAATTCAACAGCTCCTCTATTGTCATAAGTGTACTCTCTTTCTCACTCCTCCGCTTTACCTCTACCTTTTCTCCTGTTCTTTTACTGACCACCACACGAATTGGACATCCGATAAGGTCAGCATCCGCGAATTTCTCACCCGCTCGAGTATCTACCCGATCATCAAAGAGGACTTCATCAGGGAACTTCTTTGATAGGTCAGCATAGACCTTACACGCCTTTGTATTCACTTCTCGGTCGTGCAGATCAATACCCACTAAATGGATTTTGTATGGAGCCACCGATTCGGGCCAAATGATACCTCTGTCATCTGAAAACAATTCAGCAAACAACCCCATGAGCCTTGTAACGCCGATGCCATAGGATCCCAGATATACCGAAACCTGAGCTCCTTTGTCATCTGATACATAGAGCTTCATATCGTCACATTTCGCAGTGCCGAAGTTGAAAATATTACCCACTTCTGCGGAGTGGACCTTCGTCAGCTCGTCTCTGGTGACTCCGAGTTCTTTAAGCACCGCATCATCGAGAACCTCTTCGTTTACTGCGATTCTCTTATCCTTATTCACATAGATCGTATCTTCACCGACATCCACAATAGTCTGAAACTCATGACTATATTTCGTGAATGCACCACCCGCTGCGAATGTGATATATGTTATATCGCCAAGCCCGACACGTCTGAAAACATTCATATATGCACCTTTCACACTTTCATAAAATGCGAGGTGCCTTTTCTCGTCCGTATCATAACTATAGAGATCTTTCATTACAAACTCACGACCTCGCATAAGACCACTCTTCGCTCTGAGCTCATTGCGTAGTTTCGTCTGAAACTGATACACATATGCTGGAAGATCACGATAGCTTATCAGAAAACGCTTCATCATCTCGGTTATCGGCTCTTCGTGCGACCAGCCGAAGCCCACTTCAGCACCACTTTTCAGTTTAGATTTGAACCACACATCTACAGAATCATCGTCCCATCGACCTGTCTTTTCCCATAACTCCTTTGATTGGAGAGATGACATTATTATCTCCTGTCCATCTATTGCGTTCATTTCTTGCCGAATTATTGTCTTTATCTTTTCGATTACACGAAGGCCAAGCGGCAAATATGCGTATACACCAGGCATTTCCTTGTTCACGAATCCAGCTCTGATGAGGAGTTGGGCATTTTTTGCAACTTCATCCGCGGGTGCAGTTTTATTTGTTCTTCCAACAAGTTTCGAATATAGCATGGGAATAAATACAATTGTTAATGGTACCCTAACGCATCCAGCACTTTCTGCACAGTCTCCTGCTTGCTTGTGGTATATGTGTCGATCACAAGTTGGAAATAGTTCGGGTCTTGGAACTCGTACTCACCATAGAGTCTCTTCCATGTCACCGTATTCGCAGCCACTCTATTTCGAATAATATCTTTCGCTTCCGAAACAGTAACTTTGTCACGATTCACTACCCGATCGATGGTGACTGCAGGATTTGAGCAAACAAGCAATACTCTCAGTGTATCATCCATGTTACGAGCCACCCACCCTGCGAGCCATGCCTCGATCACATAGTGCTTCTCTTTCGTGAATAATTCTTCCGTACGCTTTTCGATATAGTTATTGTATTCGTCTGACACTTTGTCGGCAGAGGGGGAAATGTATTCGCCCGACCTACTCCGATTCAGCTCACCTCCTGAGCTAAACTTCCAGCCGAGAGGGGCAAGATATTTCTTTAAGTTATTCTTCAGAGTGCCTTTTCCTGAAGCGACGGCCCCAGATATGGCGATGTTTTGATAGTTGAGAGTCATAGAGATTTTACTGATTACCCCCTCACCCGCTCAAGCGCTAGCTCTGAGCGTGGCGGAAGGGTTTTGTGTGTTACAGGTTACAAGACATGTGTTTCGCGATCTCACCACAGCCGTATCACATCTTTGATCGTGATAAGTACGCTTAGTCCGATAAGGAATATGAAGCCCACGACATTCACGTATTGTTCAAATTTCTTATTGATTTTGCGTCCCGTCAACATTTCTGGAGTAAGAAGCAGGAGTCGTCCTCCGTCAAGCGCAGGAAGAGGCAGAATATTTACCACTGCCAGTGAGAGGCTGATGATCGCCATGAGGTTAAGAAGGTTGTCCAGGGTTCTTTCTCCCGATCCTTTCAGTATCTTATCGATAACGACACCGATTCCGACGGGTCCTGTGACAGTTTCTCCTATAATCTCAGGCTTTTTCTCAGTAATCGCGTATGAAATCATCGTACCTAAGGCTTGAAAATTATAACTGGCAATATTCCATGAATGTAACCACCCCGCGAGGTATCGCTCGTATCCACGATCATATCGGATCGTTACGAAGTCCATGAGTCCTGCTCCGATCATCGCTCTTTTCTCTTTCTCATTGAACACAGGCTCCACTGTCACCACGCGCTCTCTGCTACTCGTGAAATCTTTCACGTGAATATCAACAGGCACACCGTTATTTGCCTTGACTATACTAATAAGGTCATTCGGTTTTTTCATCTGAATCCAAAGATTCGCAGAAGTGTGAGGTCGCACTTCAAGGATGATATCTTCCGCCTTCAGACCTGATTTCTGAGCAGGTGAACCTTGTACGATATTGGATATGCCGATAGATCTTTCGATCGTCCCGAATGCGAAGGTAGGACTACCAATAAGCGGGAGCCGTTCTGAAATAAACCCATTATTCGAAAGCAAGATATAGTAGATGATCACCGCGAGGAGAATGTTCATGACAACCCCTGCGATCATGATAGCCGCCCTCCACCAGACACCAGCATTATCAAATGCTCTGGATGCGAGTCGTGCGTCGATCTCCCCTCCCTCCCCTCCAGCCCCATCACCGTACAGCCGGACGAAACCACCGATGGGGAGAGAATTTACGGAATAGAGCGTATGTTCGATGTCCCTGGGGGCTTTCGGTCCACGGACATGGTGCCATACGTCGCCGATCTTTTGTATCCCGTACATCCGCGGGGGCATGCCGAGCCCGAACTCTTCGACGAGCACCCCTGCTTTGCGCGCGACGATGAAATGTCCAAACTCATGGATCATCACGATAATCCCGAGGATAATGAGAATGGTGATTACGACTGCGAGTATTGAGAAAAGGAAGGTAAGAGTAAGCATACATTTTTTTAGACTGTCATGATCTCCTTTTCTTTTTTATCTTTGACGGATTCGATTTGTGCGTTGGCTTTCTGGGTCTCGTCGTCTACGAGTTTTTCGATACGGAACTTTTCGTCTTCGCTGATTTCCTTCGCCTCAATCGCATGTTTGATTTTCTTCCGTGCATCGTCTCGGTACCCCCGCACTATGTGGCGACTTGATTCTGCCATTTCATTCACAAGCTTCACATATTTCCCCCGCTGCTCGTCCGAAAGGGAAGGTACTGTGATAAGAATCTTGTTCGTTTGGGTAGCGGGGCTCAGCCCCAGAGGCGACTTACGGATCGCGCGTTCGACGTCTTGCGTTATGGAAGGGTCGAACGGTACGACGGAGAGCACAGTCGGACTATCATTGGCGATCGTCGCAAGCTCCATGAGCTTCATTTTCATCGCCCCGCCGTATGCTTCTACCTCGATATTTTCGAGGAGCGCCGGTGAGGCATGACCCGTACGAATGATCTTCAAGTCATCTTTTAACTTCAGGATTACACCATCGAAATGTTTTTTGAGATCAGGGATAAGTGTTTTCATATGCAGGAAGTATAAACAAGCGCAGGTATAAGTACAAGTATAAATGCAAGCATACATCCCCTAATTTATCTGCACCACCTTCTCACAATCGTTTGAGCAGGTGTATCCAGCAGGAGGGGGTGTACCTGTGAATACACCCTGCCATGCACAGACCGTGCTACCGTTATTCAGGTTGGTGCTGATAACAACCTGCTTCGTATTATCTGCTCCTACAGGGGTAAAGGTACAATTTCTCTTGTATTCGCTTCCAGAAGGAACGACGGAAGAGCAGCTTGTCTGTGGTACCGTTATCCACATTCCTGGGGTCGGTGTGGGAAGGGCCGTCTTTGGGAGCACTTGGTAGCTTACATACGGAGTGAATGCAATGGGTGAAAACATCATTGTGTATCGAATCGGTGACCCAACTCCAACATCGGAATATCCTGAAGGCCCGTGGCATATGACCATGTTTGTAGGTAATGGAGTGGGAGTCTTCGTTGGTGTTCTGGTCGGAGTTAGCGTGGGGGTACGAGTAACGGTAGATGTAGGGGTACGTGTCGGTGTTCGAGTGGGCGTCCGCGTGGGAGTAATGGTCGGTGTTCTGGTAGGCGTCCGTGTTGGAGTAAGAGTAGGTGTCCGTGTGGGGGTCGCCGTAGGTGCATTCACCACGAACCAGCTCGCAGAGGTCATCGCATTGTTTGTCTCATCTGATTCAACGGTGGTATTAGCACAGTCCGCCACAGGATTCAGATAGTAGGTTCCTGCGGTGAGAGGAGCGGTAAAGGAGAATGATAGTACAGCTTGGCTATTGCCGCTCATGGATCTTGAGGGTAAAGTAACGAGTGCATTTGTGCAGGCAACAGGATAAGGACCTGTAGCACCCACAGTCCGTACTACGATAGATCCAGTGTTACCTGTTCCTGCACCATCGTTGTTGAGGGTGACAGTGCCGGAAACAGTTTGACCTACGGTTACTGAGTAGGGCACATTGAGCGCGACCGGTTTAAAATCAGGCAGAGCGGGAGGAGGGGTCGGTGTCTGACACTCAGGACTCCCTGGAGCACACCTCCAGTCGCATATGTTATTGATGATGTTGCCATTGCCATCTGTACAGTAGCAGCATCCATCCCCCTCCTCCCATGCTGCACAATAGCGATTGGCAGGATCAGCAAATCTCCAATATGATCCATATCCAGCACACTGATTCTGGTTGGTGCATGACGAAGTAGAACCATAGTGTTGCGTACAATTAATGTTACCCGAAGGAGTAGGTGTGGGTGATGAAGGATTGGGGGTAGGAGTAACATCATAGGAACAATAATCCATGTTTACAATAAATTCATCAACCTGTGCGACAGGTACTGCTCCGTTACTAAACAGTAGACGACAGTTGATGCCATACTCATGACACATGTAATAAACATCGTTTGATGTTTTAATCATAATGACATTTTCTATCTCTCCATGCATAGTCCAGAGATCATACAATTCTCCATCCATGATAAACTCTTGATCGTTAAGGTACGTGTCACCGTTATTGCCCGTGATTTCATAATTGAACTCGATATATCCACTTTCGCGCAGCCACGCCCCCATGATGGGAAAGCAGGAATGCGGGATCAGCACCTTTCCAGGCTGTAGAAATTGCATGTGCAAAGAAGGAATAATTCTCATATTATTGACATCTCGCGGTGTGTACTGAGTGCAGTTACTGTGGTTCAGGTTGAGACTAGACTCACATATCACCCTCTTTTCTGGGAATAATCCGGTATTAAAAATACCGTGAACTTCGATGTCTGGTGTGGAGTAACCCATGACCGAATGGTAGTATGAGTGCCTAAGGTTCATGACATGCCCAAGCTCGTGTGCGACACTAATTGCCAAATGCTCTGATTGGTATAGTCCGCCTGCCAATACGATACCTCCTTCTGTTCCGACAGGGTAATAATGCCCTCTATTATTCGGAGCCTCAGGGAGGAATACGAGTGGCATATACCCCTGGGGTTTGACAGTCTCAGTCTCTATCCACAAATCTGCTCTGTGCATAAGATCCTCTCCACAAGCCAATGCAGTTTTTGATTGTAGACAAGAAGAGAAACTAAACTCGGGATCGCGGTACACTTCAATCGGACGGATATCCATATAAAAACCCGAAATATGTAGTTTATAAAAATTGTCTGCAAGATAAATCGCGTTATCAAACGCAAATCTCATACCTGGAGGTTCGCTAGGAGATGGGTAATCTTGAGTCAGATATATCACAGGACGCACTACTGTTTCTGTGGACAACCCAGTCACACCGTCTGGTGTTCCTATTCCCGTACTAATTTCATTTGACCACGTGGAACCCGTACATCCTATACAGTCATCGCCAAGGGTAAACGGCGTGTCCCTTGGTGCGCTTATGGGCTGTGCCGAGTAGGGAGATTGGGATTGGGTGGTCTGAGATACCGGAAAAACACTTTGATACGATTTATGAAGACCGAGTCTGGTGAAGAACGCGAACGAAGCAGTCACGCACAGACCTGCAAGAATGATACGAAGTACCCCTGTATGTCGTTTGAGCGAATGAGTCATGTGCTACGCATACAATAATAGCGTGTAGTAGCAAACGTGTCAAATGTTAGCTGCCCAGTTCCCATCGGAGAATGCGGGAGATTTTCGTATTTTCACCGAACTTAAGTACTGCGTCCTTGATAAGGTCTCCGATCGTTTTTGAAGGATCTCGGACGTATTCCTGTTTCAGGAGCTCATCGACGTTCTCTGGGTTCATGGTCGCCACCTGCATGGCGATCTCCTGCGCGAGCGTGCGGAATTCCTCATTATTCGCCACGAAGTCAGTCTCGGTCTGAAGCTCTACCATCGTCGCGATCTTCTTGTTGTGGTGGACATACGACGCGATCACACCTTGACCGGTCGCACGATCTGCTTTATCTGCCGCCTTCTTTTCTCCCCACTTCGTAAGGAGTTTCTTGGCTGCATCAATATCATTTTTTGCTTCTTCAAGGGCTTTTTTACACACAGAGAAAGAAACTCCTGTCTGTTCACGGAGTTTTTTTAGAGAAGTAAGATCAAGGGACATATTGATCAAATTCTCAGCCAGAGGCTGATCCGCCTTTGGCGGAAAATATCAAATGACAAATGTCAAATATTATCCAAAAATTAGCCTTAAAAAAGAGATCTCTCCACCCTCGCGCTGACGCTTGAGGAGTCGAGATGACATGTGTTTACTTATTTCGAAAAAGCATACCTATCATCTCGCGTTACATGTTACATGCCTGCCCCCGCCTGCCTCGCATATGCGCGAGCATTTCGGGCACGGAGCCTCTGGAGGACTTCGAGTCCCGAGATGTGTCATTTCGTTTTCTTTACTCGGGTAGAAGCTTTCTTTTTTGCTGGCGCCGTCTTCTTCTCCCCTTCGATTTGGGCTCCTGCATCGAGCTTCGAATCCTTGTCTTCGATCTTGGGAGTGGGTACAGGAGCATCTTTATCGATGATTACTGTGGTATTGCGTTTGTAGGTCTCCATAACTTCGGTTAAAACAGTGTTGACCGCGGTCGGCGTATCATCATTGAGCATGATCGGGTATTGCACTTCGTCAGGGTTACAATTGGTGTCAACGATTGCGATAACGGGAATATGTGATTTCTGAGCCTCATCAACTGCATTTTTCTCGCGCTTGATGTCAACGACAAGCATAATGTCGGGGATCCTATTCATATTCAGTATTCCACTGTAGAGTCTCTCAAGTTTGCGGATTTCTTTCTCGAGGGCGACCGTCTCATGCTTCACATACTTACTCCACTCGCCCGCCTCCTTCTGGCGTTTCAGCTCTATGAGTTTCTTCACGTTTTTGGAAATGGTATTGAAATTCGTAAGGAGTCCGGGAAGCCACTTCGTAGTGATATAGTGAGCGTTTACCCCGCGTGCAAGCTCTGCTGCATTTGCCGCGACCGCTTTCTTCGTCGCACAGATAAGAAGACTCTTATTCTCTTTCGCAGCCTCAGCGAGGACTTTTTTGGCTATATCTATTTGCTCAACCGTGTCTTCCAGGTCAATGATGGAGACTCCATCGATAATCTGATACACGAACTGTCGTGCACGAGGGTGCAGGCGACTTTTACGGTGTCCCAGGTGGGCACCGAGCTCAAAGAGTTGTTTTGCGCGTGAAAATGCATCTGTCATAGGGCGAGTAGATTGTATCAAGAAAGACGAAAAAAACAACACGCATCCAGTCGTCAGTCGACAGTCGTCAGGTAAACCTCCCCTCGCGTCCCCTCCTTGATCAAGGAGGGGAATAAAAGGGGTGGTCTAGACAGTCGTCAGGAAATCAGCCAGGCATTCAGGGAATCAGTTGGCAGATTTCAGTCATCAGTCGAAAGAAGAATGAAATCTGTGTCATGCTGAACTAGTTTCAGCATCTATTAAACCAAATATCCTGAAATAAATTCAGGGTGACACGGATGCCTCGATGCTCTACATCGAGGAGTGTTAGTCGATCTTCAGAGTCCGCAGATACTCTGTGAATTCCTCGCCGAGCTCCTCGTGCTCCATGGCGAAGTCTACGATGGTCTTCAGATACTCGAGTTTATTCCCCGTATCGTAATAATGACCATTCTGTATTTCGTATGAAATTACCCGCTTTTTGTCTGCTAACATGAGTTTCAACGCGTCGTTATAGTAGAGCTCACTATCTTCATCGAGATTTTCATAAGCCTTATCTAGATAGGTGAAAATATCAGGAGTCAGAAGGAATCCCGACACATTCGCGAGATTAGAAGGTGCATTGGCTTTCCCTGGCTTCTCAATGATTACCTTCGTATCGATTACTCCTTCTCGGACAGTTTCCCCTCCCGCGATCGCATATCGGTCATAGTCGACATCCTTCGTACATCGGATACTTGCAAGGATAGAACACCCGAATTCATCATATGCCTCCAGGAGCTGCTGGAATCTTGGCTTGGGCTTGGCATGGATGAAGTCATCGCTCCACGTGTAGAGGAACGGCTCGTCGCCGATGAGATTGCGGACATTGAGGAGAGGTGTGCCATTTCCATAGGGACCTTTTTGTCTTACGTATATAAAGTTTGCCATATCAGCAACCTCATACACCTGATCGAGAAGATGTTTCTTTTTCGCTCCTCCCATACGGAGATTCTCGACAAGATCAAGACTTGGATGGTCGAAATGATCCTCGATCGTGCGCTTATGATACCCCGTTACGATGATAATATCCTTAATACCTACATTGACGAGCTCTTCTACGACATACTGAATAATAGGTTTATCAACGACAGGAAGCATTTCTTTCGGCATTGCCTTGGTTTGGGGAAGGAAACGTGTCCCGAATCCTGCCGCAGGTATGACTGCTTTGGTGATTTTTTTGTTCATAAGAAATATACTCAATACTGAGAAATAATAAATGATCACTCACCTTGCACGGTGATCTGTTTTCCAAGCAACACGCTGTCCACTGTAAATTGGATGGTAGCGATCCCAGGCTCTTCCATGGTAAGTATATAGCTCACATGACCCATGTTGTCCGTCACCGCGTTCGTGGGGCTGAGCGTGCCCACTGTGGATGATGCGACCACTGGCTTATTCGGCACGGGCAGGGAGTCTTTATTTGCGACGAATAGGTCTATCTTGCTTTGGGTCTTCCCATCGGCTTTTATCGTGAGAGGATATGCATAGAGGGTAGTATTCGCCTCAGACGCCGACAGAGGCACGACTGCATGAGTAAAAGTAGACAGAGGCCCGGTGAACAGCACATATCCTCCCATCAGTATGGCGAGTACTAATACTCCGTATACCATGAGGGGGAACTTCCTGTCGCGCCTCACGGACTGTTTCTTGAGATTCTGAGTAGGCGATGGATGCATTGTTGTAGCGGGGACGACAGCACGTCGAGGCGCAGATGAGGGCAACTCAATAGTGTTGTGTTTCGGGGAATCCATAGAGCTATTTGATTGATTGTACTACTTTTTGATGAATTGATGCAATAGGTAAAAGCTTACCCAGTCTGTCAACGCACTGGATAAGCCGCCAATGCTTGAGGCGTTTTGCAAGGTGTACATACATGTCACTGGCACTTCTCTGGTGTTTCAGATCCCGTTCTGCCAGGTCCTTGCGCATGTGTTTCAGGTGAGTGCGTTGCTTCTTCAGAAGGTTTAGTCTAGAAGCGATGTTCGTGGGGACACTGAGACAGATGACCAGATCTTCTTTTGGGATCCCGAGGATGTCATATTCCAGATGCTGGTCCCATTTGATGAATGCATTTCTCTCTCTGGTAGTACCCATCTTCGCGGTCTGATGAGCCAAATGCGAAGACATATAGCGATTACACACGATCCACCCTCCCCTCGCAAGCCATGTATTCATTTCCTTCGCAACATATGCGCGATCAAGCGCGTAGGGTAGTGAGACAAGATACGGTGATGACTGGGTAAATGAGCCGTATTCTCCGCGCAAGAATCGGGCGACCATATCTCCAAAGAAATTCCCATGGTACTGAGGAAAGTCGTAGTATTTCACTCGGATATGTTTATTCTTCAGATAGTCCACGAGTAGCTCGGCCTGTGTAGCTTTCCCAGTGCCGTCCGCGCCCTCTATGACGATCAGCTTCCCCCGTTTTCTTTTCGATGTAGAAAAATCAATCATTGAGGCGTATTGTAATCGCACCTTTACCTGAGGTCAAGCAGAGGAATGCAAGCGAATAGCGAATGGCAAATAGCTAATGGCGTCCGCCAGAGGCGGATCCGCCCTTGGCGGACGCGTGAGCCTTTGGCTCAAATAGCGAAGAGCGAGTTTCATTTAGGGC
>JAYRHC010000056.1:0-1576 GCA_041907525.1 Candidatus Woesebacteria bacterium | reverse complement strand
TTCAATATACTGAAGCCACCGTAGAAATACAATAGTCGTCAGTCGACAGTCAACAGAAGATATATTGGCGATTAGTATTCTCCTCCTTAATCAAGGAGGAGTACCCCGCTCAAGCGTAAGCTCTGAGCGAGGGGGAGGTGGTTTGTCATGAACAAACACCCCCCTAACCCCCTCCTTAACTGAGGAGGGGAATTCTGTCGTTTCACTTCGTTCTATCGAATTTACACACTGTTTGTTAAATAACTACCTGAATCCCCTGATTTCCCGATTCCCTTGTTTGGTTTCTCCCCTCGCCATTCGCTACTCGCCGTTAGCGTTTTCTGATGATGCGCCTCTTCGGCGGACAAGCTGAAGACTATTATTGGTTCACTCGTATATTTTCACCACTCATCTGGAGATATTCGTGCTCTTGGTTTACTCTTTTTTGCATTTTACCGCTTCGCATCCAGTCAAACGCTGACGCTACGATGTTGTGGTATAGGTCTACAGCCTTTCGTTTATATCGTGCCGTGGCATGCGAATAGATGATCGCTTGAAGAAGTGCATGTGCCCCCGACTCGATCATCTCGACTTGCCACCATGGCCGTGCACTCGCCCACCAGTATTGACACGAAAAGAGACCGCTGTCGAGCCTCTTTTGAGATTTCGCATCGTGAGGAGCGCGGATCGCCATTTCTGTCAGAAGCCATTGCATGCGGTGAATATCGTTTTCGGGGTCATTCCATCTGATGAAAGGCTGATGAATGCTCCGACTTTTATCCAGAATAGTCCATGAGCTTTTCCGCGGTTTGAGAGTGATAGGCTCAAGTCCGAGTGTAGGGAGATCTGAGATCGTGTGCATGGTGATTTCATCACTTTTGTAGATCTTTTCCAACAATCCCTCGTGACCAGGACGATGATGACCGAATGTCTCACCGTCAAGAGCCAATACTCTATAGAGCTTGTCTTTCGTGAGCCTCTGCACCATGTCGATGAAATCAGGAACTGTATGGATGTCTTCCGCGACGAGTGCATAGCTTGCGGCCCGATTACGGAAGAAATACTGCATCCCCTCTTTATCCTGATAAAGCGGTGCGAATGCGTGGGTGCCTCGTTTCGCGAAACTGTCTAGGATGATCCACTCATATCCTTTGTTGAGAATAATCTTCGCCATCTTGGGTACGAATGCCATCTCAGGGGGGAAAAAACCTTTCAAGACCAGGTCAGTCCCAAAATACTTGTGAAGGATTTCTTCTTGCAGATCTATCTGATGGATAATTTGCGCTTCGGGAAGTTTTGGGAGAAATGCATGGTATGCACTACTCCCGACAAGCTCGATCCTACCTTTTGCGATAAGATGACGGATTTGGGAGAGAAGGTCAGTGAACCCGTATTGTTCAAGTTTCGGCAAAAGACATCCTGCGATATTCAGAGTTATCTTGCCTCGAGGGTTGCGGGTAAGTCCTCGAATAATGGGGATATACGATTCCTGTGCGACACGGATCACAATATCTCTCTTTTGAGTAGGAGGTTGATAAAAATGCAGAAAGAGTGCGATGTGCATAATTACTCCGCTATTATAGCAGAGATTGGGGCG
>JAYRHC010000055.1:0-2380 GCA_041907525.1 Candidatus Woesebacteria bacterium | reverse complement strand
TGTTTCGTCTTTGAAATGGGTCGACAAGAGCGCACTTCTACTGTATCTCCTTCTTTAATGTCTGACATATCGTGGTGTACCTTTAGCTTTTTTGTCTTGTTGATTACTTTCTTGTATAAAGGATGTCTGAGCTTCGTATGAATCTCAATGACCAGGGTGTGTGGTACTTTCGCAGAGACGACCGTACCGATAAAGTTTTGTGCCATAAGTATTATTTCGAATCAGGCATTTGTAACAATGTTTTCAACAGTGCGCGTTCATATTTTTGTTTGACAATCTCGGCATATGCTTTCGGGTCTTCAAGTACCATGATCCTCGTTCTAATCATAGCTTTCGTCAGGGCATCTAATGCCTTGACAATTTCTTCACGCTTCATTCCGATATATTTTTGTTTGATAGTTTTCATATTAGGCTTGGTATTTCGTGATAAACTTCGTACTCACCGATAACTTCGCTGCGACATTGTGAAACACTTCACGAGCGTCTTTCTCAGGCAGTCCATCAAGCTCAAAAAGCACTCTTCCCGGTGAAACTGATGCGACATAGTGGTCTAGGTCTCCTTTTCCTGCTCCCATGGTGACTTCGGGGGGCTTTTTCGTATAGGGTTTGTCGGGGAATATTCGTGTCCAGAATTTACCTGCCTTTCTCGTCGCTCGGGCGAAAATTATCCGGGTAGCTTCGATTTCTCGATCCTTGATCCATCCGGCTTCCAAGGATTTTAAACCAAATGACCCGAAGTTGAGCGTATCACCCTTCGTGGCGATCTTCCTCCACATTCCTCGAAATTGTTTCCGATATTTTAATCTTTTGGGCGCTAACATAGTGTATTTCAATTATCGACAGATCCATACTTTCACTCCGATATATCCCGATTTGGTGAGAGCAGGTACGATAGCAAAGTCTACGTCTTCACGAATAGTAGAAACAGGTACCGTGCCTTGGAAATATTTCTCTCGACGAGAGATCTCAGCGCCCCCTATACGGCCTCCGAGCTGCACTTTAATACCTTTTCCACCCGCTTCGGTCACCTTGTCCATCGCATTATGTACGACTCCTCGATGAGGCATACCTCGAACCAGCTTATCTGAGATCATCTGCGCCACGTAGCGAGCGTTGACGAAAGGCTTCTTGACTTGTTCGATCTTTATATCAATCTTCGGCTGTCGGGCATTGTTTATGGGTTTGCGTAAATATTTCATGATCACATTCTTCACATCTTCAAGTCCCTTCCCTCCTTTTCCGATGATTACCCCTGGCTTTACTGCATGTATGATGACGAGGATCTTATTGATTTGTCTTTCGATATCGACCTCAACGACCGATGCTGACGTGAACTTATGCATGATATGTTCACGGATCCGACTATCCTCAGCTACAGCGACTCGATAGACCGTTTTATTTGCAAAAAACCACCGCGACTGCCAATTGATGGATATGCCGAGTCGAAGTCCGTTTGGATGTACTTTTTGTCCCATGAATATAGAGTAAATTTACTGTTTAGCGACCTTTTTTGATTTTGTAACCTTTTCTTTCGGTTTGGATGCCTTTGTTTTTATCTCTTTCTTTACCACCAGCTTCGTTTCGGTTTCAGTCTTTTTCGGTTTTGCTGGCTCTACAGTACGTACCATCGGAGACGTATTGATCTTTTTCACACCCAACACCACGGTGATGTGTGTCATGCGGTGAGTGATAGGCTTAGCAGTTCCTCGAGACCCTGCACGGAAACGTTTCAGTACCAGTCCTTGATCAGCGTATAGCTTTCGGAATTCTAACATATCTTTACTCACTTTCAAACTTGTTTCTGCATTGGCGATGACCGTCTGGAGTGCTTGTGCGAGCGCTCGTGCTGCACTATGGGGGAGAAGTTCGAGACGGGTAAGCGCGTCAACAGGAGACATTTTTCGCATTGCAGGAAGAAATGTCCTGACTTTGCGGACGGAAACATTAATATTTTTAGCTGTGTGTTGTGATTCCATACGTTATCTTGGTCTGCGGGAAATGATAAGTTTGGTTGTCCATTTGCGTCTGTTGCGGGTACGTACTCCTCGCGCTTTCTTGCCCCATGGAGTCTTCGGATGCATCCCTTCACCACTGCGTCCCTCGCCTCCCCCGTGAGGGTGAGAGCGTGGGTTCTGAGCAGTTCCCCTGACGGTAGGACGTATTCCCATAAGGATATTGCGTCCTGCTTTCCCGATGACTTCGTCTTTATGACCGATATTGCCGACTCTTCCTATCGTCGCGCGACAGCGTCCCATAAGCTTTCGCACTTCTCCTGAGGATAATTTCACCTGTGCGTGATCACCCTCTTTCGCCACAATAGTCGCGAATGCTCCTGCAGAACGGACCATCTTGGCGCCTTGACTTGGATATATTTCTATAT
>JAYRHC010000054.1:0-5585 GCA_041907525.1 Candidatus Woesebacteria bacterium | reverse complement strand
TTTGTAATATGCTTTGTTCATACTATTGAGTTTTTCCTTCCTGCTGAATCCTGCTGAGGTATAATGTTTGACTATTAGTTGTCTCATACTATAGAGTTTTTCCTTCCTGCTGAATCCTGCTGAGGTATAATTAATTGTGTATACTGTGTGTAATCTCTCTTGTTTTTCCTTCCTGCTGAATCCTGCTGAGGTATAATGTATCGGTTTTCTTGAAACCACTCTATCAAGTTTTTCCTTCCTGCTGAATCCTGCTGAGGTATAATTGTCCTTGATTTTACGAAAAATAAACAAGGGTTTTTCCTTCCTGCTGAATCCTGCTGAGGTATAATCCCCTTAGGTTTTGGGGCGTTATACCAATGCAGGATTGTGTTTTATTCAAAGAATTTTGGATCATAGTGAGGTAAATAGCGAGTCCGTGAGGTATTTTTCTTCGTCAGTCTGAGCACCTACATGGATACGCATGTCAGAGTATTGCCTCTCCGTAACGACCATACTACGAACAGATCCTTCGCAGGGGAGCTTGTTCTCGAGTCGACCCATATGTTTTTCAACTGTATCGAGGCCATTACAAATCCGCGCGTATACGGAGTACTGGATCATGTCATATCCATCCTGTAAGAGGAATCTACGAAACTTAGTGTATACCTTCCGTTTCTCTGGCTTGTCTACTGGTAGATCGAAAAATACCATGATCCTCATAAATTTGCTCATGTTGATGAGTGTCGCGATGGAGACTGAAGTATGGGGTAGTGTTGAATACTCGTATCATTGTTATCGATGCTTCGGATATAGCTTTCGATCATGAGTTCAACAGAATGTCCAATGCTATGAGTCTCATCATGAAAACTAATAGTCTTGTTTATTATATCATATAAACGTTCTTTTATACCTTTAGAAAGCTCCATTTTACCTCTGAGTGAGGTGTCTTGGGCTATTACTATGTCAACTGTGGGTCGTATGGGTTCGATGAAGTCATCGGCAAGATTGAAGTTGTTCAATTCGCTATGGTGATGCACACCAAGATCGGGGATAAAGCCGTGCGCCACAAGCGTTCGAGCGATGAGCCCTCGCAATATTGCATATCCATAGTTCAGGCATGCATTCACGATAGTGTCTCGATCGCGCGTAAAGTCTGGACCAAAGAGGCGGGTGAAATAAGCGCGCGCCGCCGTACCCTCGCGATTATCTATGTCATCGCTTTTCACTTCATCTGCCATACGCAGAAGGTCATCGTGCTCTTGTCCGCATATTTTTAGACATTGGGCTTGATTATAGATCTTAGCCTTTACAATCTGACGCCATGTTTGTTTCTTGAAAGGTAATGAAAGGGCAATCTGCTGCCGTAGCCGCTTAGTCTGGGCAACGTGAAACGAGAATGGGGATAAAATAGTGCATGGCATGTGAGTACGATCACACGTGTATACAAGCACATCATGTTGAGCAAGGTGCGACAAGAGATATGAGTTCAGGAATACCGACTGATCCTCTATAACGATTGAAAGTATGTCCTCTACAGCAATCCGAAGGTGAATATTATCTTGGTCTACGCGCAAGTTCGCATCTTCGATAGATAATGTGCTGGGCTTTGAAATGAAGATATTACGATATGCCACGTCGCTTTTCCTCCTTTATTTCGTGAAGATTGCCGAATAAATCAACAGAATACTTTTTTATATAGTCAACATTTTTTGCTGTTTTATTAATAAATATCTGTTTCCCTCTTTCATCTACCAGTCTTTTATCATGGGGAGTGAGACATATGTTGCCATTGTTTCGATAAAACTTCACATAATATCCCTCAACTATCTGTTTACCGTCTACTATTCGGACATATTCATTGGGATGTAACGAAAAAAGGAAATGATATTCTGAAGTCATCTCAATCCATTTGGATACGTCTTGACCTGTCGTTGCCTTATTTGGCAGTTGCTTCTTGGCGAAATCGTGTACATAGATAGGGACATAGTAATATTTTTTATCTTTCTTGAATACGTCTACTCTTACCATTCCCCCATTGTCAGCGACAGCTCTTCCCTGATTCAGCTTGACCATACCCTGAGGTTGCCCTTTTGGTGAGCGCATCGTCTGCTCGTGTGCCTGTCCCGTGGTTTTCATGTTTGGCGCCCGCGCCACAAAGAGCGGTGTCAAATGGGTTCGAATATCAGCATACAAACTCTTCAAATCATCCTCCTCATCTAATTTGCTTAAATCATCATCATATACTCGGGCGAAGACGTCTGTTCGGAAATGTGACCAGGGCTCGACTACGCGTTTATCACCCTCTTTCATAAGATGTAGCTCTTTCCTCTTATAGAAAGCAGAGATGGTTTGCAACAGGCTCGGATTTGAGATAGCGAGAATTATTGCGTCCATTGCATGATGACGATGATTCTCTCCCCGGTCTTTCTTGATGCCGAGTGAGCGACGCATAAATGCGGTGAAAAATCCTGGATAGGTATAGACACGTCTAATATTATTGGACTCAGCTGGGATATCCGCCATCTTTAGATGATCCTCAATGTGATTCTTGAGTTCACGAGCGATATAGCGAGTGTCATTGAGATCACGCTCGATGTATTCATCAAGAGAAGTTTCAGCGAAATTTTCTTCGAGGAGCTTCTCTTTGGTGCGCTTGGGGAGAGATGGCCAGGACTCTAGGGCTTCTCTGAAAGTGTGTTCTTCACGAGAGCCTTGCCCGTACAAAGATCTGAGATACTCGAGCGGGGTTTGATCACGTTTTTGTTGATTCTCTTCGACAAGCACGAGGGCTTTATTAAAGTATGAGTCATCAAGACTACGGCTGTAGGGCAAAATGTGATCAATTTGCGCCCTATTTGGATCAATAAACATCTCGGGGGTGATCTGTTTGAGACTGTATGCGCAATATCCATTTTGTTGCTTCCATAGCTTATACTTGAGGATATCTTTGCCTGATGGGTCGCCTATGCCCATTTCACTCAGCATGTCTTCTATGACTTTGAGCGTTTGATTTTCTCGCTCTTGCATAGCTTTGTTCATCTCATTGCGCTCTTGTCTGGTCTTACTCATCTCGCGTGCGAGCTCTATATGAATGAAAGTAGGGGAACCATACCTCCGAATTATTGCATTCACCATCTTTCGAGATTGGGTAAGTGCACGGAGGACTACTGGGTTCTTGATTGAATCTGGGAGTTGGGGAAGGAGTGCCGTTTTCTCCCCCTTTCTTCCTCTGAAATGATAGCCTGCTAGCTCACATGCTTTATCGTATGTATTGTCAAGCAAGAAAGGAGTAATTTTCCTTATTGCTTTGAGCGATAGGTGACCAAAATTATCAAGGGTAGGTGCGTTTTGCGCGATATGGATATATTCACTCGCTATTCCCTTTTCTTTCAGAAACTTTTCGAGTTGTTCATCTGTTTTGTAGATTGAGAGTGCGGTTAACAGTGTATCCATTAGAATAGGGTCGCTCTTGAGCGAATCCCAGTTATGTACACTGTCCTTACACGCGTCTTTTAGAGTGAAATAGCCTTTAGGGTTAAAGAATGTTTTCTTTTCTGGGTCTACACTTTTCCCAGATTTATTATCCACTCGCCCATATTGATATCTAAATTTCTCAAACAACACAGATTCAGATAGCCCCAGCAGTTTGCGCAGCTTTTTATAATCCATCGTTTTTGTTTCCCACGCATGATTGATCACATTTTGTTTTTGCTCGACCTCGAGTCGACGTTTCCTGTTCTTGTCCTGAGTGTCTATTAAGACAAGATTCTGGAGATCTTGGTATAGTCTAAACTTTTCAAATGAGTAACTGAACTTTGGAGCTCGGGGTTCGTCAGGCTCGAATGTGCATGCACCGATCATCTTGGTAATATTCATGCCTTCTGAGAAGTGTTTTTGAGTGGTGAATATCTCGAGAGTCTTATGTATGAATTCTGATGTGACTTTCGTGTTGCCAAATTTTGCTTGAGTATCAAGGATGAGCCGCAGCTCTTTCTCAAGGTCATCACGCATTATCGTCGCTGTATAGACTGATAGTATCTTCCCATCCTTTTCTGTTGTTCGATTTCTTTTCTTTCCTTCGAATCTAGGGTCTGTCGAGAGCATGTGTGCCACCGATCGATATTTACCCGATACAACAAGCTCATGGTTTGCAAGGAGATTGTCTTTATATTCAGTTAGCTCTTTATTACTTCCTATCTCTAGGTCGATATTTTTCCTCGACGACTTAAACCCTCTCCGCTTGATTATGTGCAGGATAGCCCGAGCAAGCTCGATATCAGAGACTTTTTCATCAAGTGCTTTTAGTCGAATAGTGAATGGCCCGTCATCATGCCATTTTTGAGAAAGATCTTGTAGTGATGCTATGAAGCCTGAGTGTAAGAGCAGGCGTTTAACTTTTGCTAGTCTTACCGATCTTCTATGGAGTCGTCTACGTACACTTCGAGCAACACGCCGTGCTTTGGCAGGGGAGTCACCTGTCTTGGGGACTTCCGCGACATCGAAAAGTCGAACACCACTGTTTATGAGGCGCCTTGGTTTGAAGTTCTGAATTTGTGGGTCATAAGAATCTTCGATCACTGCCCATCCGACTGAACCAATCCCTACATCGAGTCCAAGAGTATATGTGAGTTTATTCTCGCTCATACGCCCCTGTATTATACTCCTGAAGATATAAAAAAGCTCTTTCTTGAGGGGATTCCATATAGGAGTTTAGACCCCGCGGGGGAAAGAGCAAAAAGACCCCTTATTTTTCCTTCCTGCTAGATACTGCTGAGGTTACTAGCAGAACATTCCCAGTGTATCATCATATTTTCAACATGCAAGATATAATAGGTTGATATGAAAATCCTTGCCATAGACACATCTGCGGATGAGACGTCCGTCGCCATAACGGAGGGGTTTCGCGTGCTTTCATCTACTATCGCAAGCCAAATTCGCTCGCACAGTGTGTGGGGAGGTATCGTGCCGTCTATCGCGAAGCTCGCGCATGTGGAGAGGATAGAGGGGGTGGTAACTGAAACACTAAGAAAGGCGCACGTTTCAGTAAGTCGTCAGTCGTCAGTCGTCAGTCGTCAGAACAATGTATCCGACAAACACCTGTTTTGCGCAGACGACGGGGTTCACCCGTGGGGTACGGCGCAAGCAAAACACGGTGTGGAGGATACCCTTAATGTGGGCGCTGTTGCTGTGACCTATGGTCCAGGTCTATCGATTGCACTTGAGGTAGGTATCAAAAAAGCGAAGGAGCTTGCTATGGCCTGGAATGTACCGCTTATTGCAGTAAACCATATGGAAGGGCACTTGTATTCCCCATTTGTCCAGAATAGCAAAGGGAATCCTCATCGTAAACTCCAATTCCCATTCCTCTCACTTCTTATTTCTGGTGGACATACGCAGATCGTACTTGCAACGGAGAATGGGAAATATGAGATCGTCGGGGAGACGGTAGATGACTCGGCTGGGGAGGCTCTGGACAAAGCGGCGAAGATGCTTGGGCTGGGTTATCCGGGCGGTCCGATAATTGAGCGATTAGCGAATGATGTGGACAATATAGATGTGTATAAATTTCCTAGACCCATGATGCACACCCAACGCCTTCAAAATCG
>JAYRHC010000053.1:0-3142 GCA_041907525.1 Candidatus Woesebacteria bacterium | reverse complement strand
GTAAGGTCTGCATAGGTATCTGTCAGCGACCCATTGTCCACGCGCAGATCGTTCACAAATATGCTCCGAGTCCAAGGGTGGGACTCCGTACGTCTGAACAGGTAGCGGCCGATCCATGACTGTCCCCCTTGCCTCTCCCCGTTCAGCTCCTGACAGTATTTCTTCTCTGCGATCGAGTGAGTGTCCCATCGGAAATGGATCTCCGAGGGGATCTTACTATCTGCGCAAACGATCGCGCTCTTTTCTTCGTCATTCGTACAGGTCTCGGTGCTATCATCGGTGATCAATCCTTCTCGAAGATAGGACGGTAACGATAAGACAATTGATTGTGCGGTTGGATCATTGCGCTCAATCGGCACAGATATATCATAGATGTTTTGGTTCTTGTTTGGACTTATTGAGATTTGACTTTGAGGCTCTGTGGCATGGACTAATTGATTCTGAAACAGATATGCAACACAGAGAAGAATGGAAAGCGTAGTTAAAGTACTCGTCATTGCGAGAAACGAACGATAGTATGAAGCCCCGCAGAGCGGGATCCACGTTACTGTATTCCGACATAGTCGGAAACAGTATCGGGACAATCTCGCGTCCATATGAGATTGCCGCGTCGTCAATATGCGTGTGACTCCTCGCAATGACCGAAGAGACTGTTTCTGTGTGTGTATATCAAACCATTTTCCTAGATACTGAGGAGATGCGTCTCTCATCTAGATAGACATTCTATGTAGTCGTGGTTTAAAATGCAATACTTTGATTACTATAGCAATAGTACGATGTGGTACTTTTCGGTGAGACATTATCGCTACAGGATATGGAAAATACCATCATAAAGGCACCTGTTGGCTGTATTTTTGGAGAAGATTGCGGATTACTCTTTGATATGGTTCATGGAGCTTCTTTGATTTTTCCTTAAAATACTGGATGCTGCTTAGCTCAAGAGCGATCGTGACTTTTTTTGTAGTTTTTCGAGTAACTAAGTCTTCTGGTCTGGGTAAGAAATCATCCACAATTCTCACATTCTTTATGGATGGAAAGTCAGGATGATTTGTATATTTTATTTTTTTCATAATATAGCTTTCTACCATTGCGCCAATAACCAGCGCCAAAAATTCTAATAATTGCACCTCTATATGTGAACCTTACTGTCACTACACCTGTTTTTGTCTTTCCAATGCAGTGAAAACGATCCTCTCTCTTACTATGTTTCAGGTCTTCGATAATTAGTCTGTCTTGATCGAAAAAAGCTTGGCTTGATGCCTCAAAGTCGATACTGTGTTTAGCTATGTTCTTAATATTTTTCGCTTCATCCCACTCGAACTGTATTTCCATCTTATGAGATAGTATATATGAGTATTGCTGATATAGCAATACGTATTTCGAACATGTGTAATCGGCAGCTGATTCCTGAATAAATGATTCTCTCCGCGCGAGGTGCTTTCTTATTGGTATAATTTCTCCACAGGGTCCGTCGTCCAATGGCAGGACAGAGGATCTTCAATCCGCCAAAAATAGGGTGTGTCGTCCAATGGCAGGACAACGGTCTCCAAAACCGTTAATGAGTGTTCGACTCACTCCACACCTGCTAGAATTTGGGCGGACGACTCACTCCGGACCTGCTGACTGTGTCTCCAATCCGCCGAATCGGCGGACGACTCACTCATCTTATCTCTACCCAGACGCAACCATTTCACGACTAATCAGTCTTCCCTTTCACTGCAATCACCTCGATCTCCACCCTGCATCCTGGCTTGACGAGGCTTTTCACCTCGACCAATGTAGATACGGGTTCCGCGTCCTTGAGAAATCTATTTCTCACCTTGCTTACCGCTGCGAAGTCGCGCATGTCGGTTAGATACACGGTCGCTTTCACCACATCAAGGAGCTGATACATACGTGTATTTATTGCCATAGCCCTTCAATTTTTTCGATTCCTTCGAGGGTACTTGGATCAGTTACTAACTTTTTCGCATCTGAGATATCCACCCATTTCGCCTCATAGAACTCTTCGTCCAGCTTAGTCTGGTCTGGATGGAAATCTGCTTTTTTTAGTTTCACTAAATACCAGATGTCATAGTGCGTTCGACAACGATGTCTCACAGATTCGCATATGTTGCATATAGTAAGCAGTAAGGGTTTTCCTATCGCTTCAGACGGCATTTGTAGTCCCCACTCTTCCCCAATCTCACGCTCCAATGCCTGTTCTGGGGACTCCCCCTTATCTATATGACCCCCGTTGAACAACCACAATTCAGCCTTTTTATGATGCCCGATGAATATTTGTTTCATTCCAGGATCGTACGCCGCAAAAAAGACATTGAAGTGACTCGTCGGATTCTCATCTCTTGTCAATCTACCTTCTTTGACTCTCGTCAAGAACTGTCGAGCGACGTCCTCGGAACAAATTCCCCCATCGATCCAATGTTTGAGCTGATTTTCAAGATCATACGCCATGTGCGTAGTATATCAATTCGATTGAGATCTCATATTCCTTTTCATTCACGGATCTTTCTGCGATAATGGGCACATGAAAGGAAATGCTGACCGCGCAGTGCTGCAGACCAAGAGAGCATATAGTCAGATCCACCAAGATTACGCGTATCGTAATGCCGTGCCCAACGCCGACGTCGTGCGAATGCTAGACAGATTCATCTCTCTGGTACCAGGAAAGCGCGTGATAGATATCGGCTGTGCTGAGGGCAGAGAAACGAAATATCTCGCTGACCGCGGACTCCATGTCACAGGGTGTGATCTCTCAAAAGAATTCATCGCGATGGCGAAGGTGAAATGCCCGAATACTAGATTTTTCGTCGCCGACATGCGTCATCTTCCCTCAGATACGGGTATATATGACGGCATCTGGGCATCCGCTTCATTTCTCCACATCCCGAAGGGTGACGCTCTCGCCACCCTGAAGGGTTTTCGAAACATACTCAAGGCAAGAGGGTTACTTTATCTGTCAGTATTAGAAGGTAACTTCGACTCTACGCGGCCGAATATCGATATGCACTGGCCTGAGAGGCATTTCTCCGATTACACACAGGAAGAGCTTACCGATTTGCTCCAAAGAGCTGGTTTTACCGTAATTTCTGTCGAAAAAGTCCCGCGGGAAAACGGTAACGCATTCCTTCACTTCTTCTCC
>JAYRHC010000052.1:0-7103 GCA_041907525.1 Candidatus Woesebacteria bacterium | reverse complement strand
GTATTATGATGGCGAGCTCTCGGGAAAGATCATCAATCAGCTGAATCGCGGAGTGCAGGTGATCACTGATTTCTTCAATACAGCAACGAACTTTATCGTCCCTTCTTTTCTCCAGGCCATATTTACCATCGCATTATTAGCGTATTACAATCCACTGACTGCTCTTTTTATGACAATCCTTTTTCCTGTTTACATATATTTTAGTGCTGCTTCGACCAAAAACTGGTCTAAGTATCAGCTGAAAAGAAACGTGTACGAAGATATTGTCCGTGGACGACTCAGCGAGAGCATTCTGAACATACGTCTTGTCCGAGGATTTAATAATCAGATTCGAGAGCTCAAGACTATCGCGGAAGGACTAACACAGTCTAATTTCTATTTCGCGAAACAAAGCACCACATTCCACACCTATGATTTTATTCGAAATGCTTTTCTGCACACTATTCTTTTGGGAGTATATTTCCTCACTTTCCTTAAAACCTTCCAGGGGAGGTCTTCTTTCGGTGAGCTTATCCTGGTCATTCAGCTCGTAAACCAGATTCGAAGACCACTCTTCGCGATGTCATTTGTGCTGGGAAGGATACAAGAGGCGGAAAACGGTTCCAAAGAATACTTCAACATACTCGAACTCGCCTCGAGGGAGAGTATCGATTATCTGAGCAAACCACGAGCATTGAAGAAACATACCATAGAATTTGACCATGTTTTTTTCGCATATGAGAAAGACAGACCCGTATTGCACGACATTAATATCCACATTGTGAAAAATGAAATGGTAGCTCTCGTAGGGAAAAGTGGAGCAGGGAAGACGACGATCACCAATCTTATTATGAAATTTTACGACCCGAGTACCGGAGACATTCGCATGGGTGGCATATCGTATCGCGAGCTTACTACGACAGATGTGCGCCACCATATCGCTCTGGTGTTTCAAGACCATGAACTGTTCTCGACATCTGTCCGAGAGAACGTGGCATACGGGAGAGAAGCATCCGACATACAAATACAACATGCCCTCGAGAAAGCCCAGGCATGGGGATTCGTAAAAGAATTACCCAAAGGGATGGATAGTGAGATAGGTGAACGTGGCGTGCGGCTCTCTGGTGGACAGAAACAGAGAATACAGATCGCACGTGCCATACTGAAGGATGCGCCGATCCTTATCCTCGACGAAGCAACCAGTAGTCTCGACGCCCAAAGTGAAGCCGACGTTCAGAAGGCACTTGAGATACTTATGAAGGATCGGATCGTACTTGTTATCGCGCATAGATTCTCGACGATTCGCAACGCTGATAAGATTATCGTGTTGGACAAAGGAGCCATTATCGATCAAGGCTCGCCGTTAGAACTTTCCAGACGAGAAGGTATATATCAGGATCTCCTTCGATTCCAGGTGGAAGGAAATCAGAAACTTCTGGAATCGTTCGAGCTACATTAATTTTCAACAAGTTACTATGCGACTTTGGTCATTGCACCCACAATATCTGGATACGAAAGGTTTACTCGCAGTATGGAGGGAGGGGTTGCTTGCGCAGAAAGTCTTGGAAGGGAATACGAGAGGATATAAGAGCCACCCCCAACTCATTCGTTTCCGTCAGTCCCCAAACCCAGCGAACCTTATCGCAGGGTATCTCTCTTTCGTGCACCAAGAGGCGCTCAACAGAGGATACGCTTTTGATCAAAGCAAAATACGCCAACGTTTTCAGCATGAAACAATCTCCGTCACCACAGGACAGATCCAATATGAGTGGAAGCATCTGCTTTCTAAGGTATTCATAAGAGACAAATCGCGATATATGCAACTCAAAAAGGTACGAATTCCTGAACCACACCCCATATTCGTGAGTACAGACGGACCCATCGAGGTATGGGAAAAGCAGATTACTGTTACCTATTGATCAACAGCAGATTGTGTTACGATGTATATCGTATGAATACTACTACGACCACTGATCCGTACGTCCACGCGAACAAACTTCCTGATCATTTTCAACACACCGTAGTGCAGGAAGATACAACTCTCAAGACCATACTCGTCACCTTCGTGATTGGGCTTATCGTCGGCGGGACAATACTCGTCATCTTCACCAGCATCTGGCGCATGCACCTGAAGTCTCAGAAAGCTGCAGAGATCGCGAGTGCATCGCTCACGAATGCACGAGCTGGATGTAGCATGGGCGAGACCGTCAGCGCTGTGAAAGGCTGTGCATATATCATCATACAAGAGCGAGCACATGGCTCGGGCATTAGCATAGGAAAAGGCTACATTGTGACGAATCGCCACGTAGTGGAAGGTGGGACGACATTCACCACGCGTGTGGGCTCGGCGGTGGTTCCTCTTGATCTTGTCAAATCTTCTGACACGAATGATGTGGCGCTGTTAAAAGCGAGAACAGACCTCCCTGTTTGTCCATTCTTTACTTCTGACAAACTAGCACAGGCTGAGGAAGTGTTCGCAGTGGGATGGCCGAAGGAGCGTGACCAGATCGAGCCAGCATTCACCCGCGGGGTATTCTCTCGATTTAATACCCAGACCGATAATATTAAATATATTCAGACAGATGCAGCGATAAATCCTGGAAATTCAGGAGGCCCACTGGTCAATGAATGTGGCATCGTCGGGATGAACACAGCGAAATTTAGCTGGTTCGACAAAGAGACTCCGATCGAAGGCCTTGGCCTCGCGATGCCCATCGAGCTCGTGCTCCAACTAGTCCAAGAACTACAGAAGTAATATTAACCGCATGTAAAGTCAACTTCTCGACACTTATGTAGTCATTTCGACTCCCCGATCAAGTGTCTGAGCGGGGGCGGAGAAATCCCTTTCGAATAATATACGATAACCTTATAACCTTACAAACCTTATAGACTTTATAAACCGCTGAGAAAGGGGATCCCTCTCTGCCGATTCGGCGGATGCGGTCGGGACGACAGACACTGAGAGTATTATTTAAGAAATTGTTAGTTTGACACTCACGGGGCAGTGATCCGACCCCATTACCTCAGGATGAATCTTCGCTTCAATCACCTTATCTTTCAGCGCATTTGACACGAGGATATAATCAATACGCCAACCAACATTTCGCTCTCTCGCACCCCCCCAGGCAGCCCACCAAGAATAGTGACCACTCCCATTGGTAAATATTCGAAATGTATCTACGAATCCTGCATCCATAAAGCGCTGAAAACCCTCCCGTTCTTCTTTCGTGTATCCTTTGTTCCCTTCGTTCTCTTTCGGTCGAGCAAGGTCATCAGGTGTGTGGGCGACATTCAGATCCCCACAGAAGACGACAGGCTTTTTCTTCTCCAGCTCCATGCAATATGCAAGACATGCAGGATCCCACTTATCATGGCGCAGGGGAATCCGTGACAGATCTTCTTTCGCATTCGGCGTATATGAAGTTACGAGAAAAAACTCTGAGTATTCCGCGGTAATAAGGCGCCCTTCTTCATTGGGATGTCCGTACCCATCATGGATGAGATCATGTCGCTTCGCGATATGATCGGGGAGATTATTCACGACAGAAAGCGGTTTGGTCTTGCTAAAAATGGCCGTACCTGCATAGCCTTTTCGCGTTGCAGAGTTCCAATACTCCTGATACTCTGCGAAGTCTATCGGAAGCTCTTGCTTCTCGGCTTTGGTTTCTTGCAGACACACAGCGTCAGGAGAATAGGTATTGATGAATGATTGCAGTGCTCCTTTACGGATGACTGCACGGATACCATTCACGTTCCATGAGAAAAGAGAGAACGTCATGGGGGAAATAGTACAAGGTACTGAGTGTAAAGTACAGAGTGCTCTTTCAGAAGAAAAGACGCCAGATGATCAAGAGACAGCCGAGGGTAGCGATGCCGAGTTCTTGACCCAATTGTATCGCGACTACAGCCACTACGGTACATATCAAAAGGATTATCAACAGAGCATTGGCGTTCGTAGAGAGAACATATACAAGGAACAGGAGACAACTCACCGCCGGTATAAGATGGGCATGGGTAAGAAATCGTTCGTATCGGTTAAGACGGAGGAGTTGCGCGGTGTTCCTGAGCCCGACGGTTTGATCAACTGCATAGTCTCGGAGTTCATTATGTATGTCTCCCATAAGAGAAACACAAAAGATCGATCCTGCACCCCACAGCACCAGCACTATGTCAGGCTCTGGGTTCACGAGGAGCACAGTCGCGATAAACTGGAGTGTGCCCAGAAAGAGAGCGTGAGATACGATGTCGATGATGGGAAAGGACTTCAGCCGAACACGTCTCCATGAGTAAAGAAATCCCAGCGATAGCACGATCAGGTCTACGGCCAGAACCTTCCACCCGAGTAAACCTGCGATCACGAGGGAGATCGACCCCATGATAAGGGTATAGCGATATGCTCTCTGTCTTGTGATATGTCCTGCAGAGACAGGGTTACGGAGAGCTTTATCTGGATCGAGTCTGTCATCCTCAGAGTCTTCAATGTCGTTTATCATGAATGCGAACACGAACGCGCAGAAGTTCGTCAGAAGCACTGCACCGACATTCCACACGGACAGAGGATGCGACCTCGACGCTAAGCCAAGGGCGAGCGCAGTAACGATGGTAACCGAACCCACGTATTCATTCGCACGACTCAAGCGAACGATCGTCTGAATTTCTTTGGATATCTGCATAAGGCTGGGAAAGTATACTCGAAAACCACCCACCATTTGTGCTTGAAATCCAGAGAGAGAGAGAGAGTACTATGAGTTCGTTATTTAATTTACTTTTTATATGACAACTGAAGCGGAGTCAGTAAATAATAGTAGCGGTGATCCCGTTACTTGGACACGTATTGAAGGTAATCAGGGTTTTGCGGGGAGTCTTAACAAAGAGAACGATGGAACTTATCCCGATTCAGGGAGGCAGTGGAGTGAGTCTTCTGGACCCACCACTTACACTGGGCGTCTTGAAGCACTTGAAAAGGGTGGCTGGGATGACTACGTATTGCATTCTAGAAAATATAATAATGTGTTGCCATTAGATCAAATGCATAGCAGGTTGCAATTCATTTCAGAAAGAGCAGGGATGGATATGGGAGCAATTTCAGGACCGAGGGATTGGAAAGAGCAGGGTGATATTGCTGCAATGAGGGAGAAATACCCACAATCATCAGACGTAGAATTATATGAAGCTATCAGGGATGGATTGAATAAATTTGAAGGTATACTCTCGGATGCCGAAGCTCTTCTTGCGCAACATCAACGCAGAGAGCGAATGTTTGAAGGACACCCAAATGGAACAGATCTACTTGTAGGACAGAGTAAGGAGGATATGGTATATATGGCCGCGCGGAATCTCCAGGAAGCCCTTAAGGGGTTGAAATCAATTCAAAACAGTGAAATCACAGCTATGAGAATAGTTGTCAGTGAAGAAGGTGTAAGAAAGATAGAAGAGCATATTGAGGTAGCGCATAAAGCACATCAGAAAATTGTACTTGCTCAAGAATATCATACGAGAGCCAAACAACTGATCGAGGGAGATGATAAATACAGAGACCTAGTTGATCCTTCCCGCAAGGTGGGGATGGCTATAAGTGGAATAATCGCCTGTGTCAGTGCGGTCACGACTTATATGTTGGTTTCCTCTAAGTTGATGGAACCAGGTGTACAACTCACGGGAGAATCGCATGTAATCGCAGGACTCTATGCAGCTGTTGGAGGAGAACTATCCTTCCTAGTAACTCAGTTTTCTTTACATAAGTTGTACATGCATGAATTATTTGGGAAATTCCCAGAATATGCCATGCTAAAAGATGCTGTAGATGATTTTGAGTTGTTTCTTACAAATGCACAGAGGAAACCTCGATTCCAACATAGCCAATCAGGTTGAGCAACTACGGGTAGTCCAGTAATGATGCAGTATAAGAGCTGAAAGCCTATCTCGTAATCATATGTTACAGTTAACAATTTATTATTTACTATATGTCTGAAACTCCAGGAGTTGGTACGGAAGGTATTGATTTCAAGGAAGGTTTGGATTTACTTGCTGCGGAGGGACTGCCCAGTAACGAGCAAACATTACAAGGCGAATCGCCTAAAGCTGAGTCAGTCACAGCACCAGAGCCAGGCGCGGATGAAAGTTATAGAGCAAGTGAAGAAGAGTTACAAAAGGCAGTACAGGATGCCTATCATAGGTATGCGGAAGCAGCATCCAATCTTGGATTAGTAAATCAAATGCTTGAGCAAGCCCCTCAAAGAGCCGATCTCATTAAGGCAAAAGAAACGGCGTTATTTTTGGAAGATTTTTACATGCGAATGCTTACAGAGCATCGGATAATACAACAAAATTTTGGAAATCGAATGAGAGATGCTGGTTTTACCCCGAAATATTAGTTAGCACCCTTTCACGACACAATCACAACTCTATTCTCGTGATCATCGTCGGGTTATTAATTTCGTATAAAGCATATCTTTGTAGCATTATTTCTTCGCAAACTCAGTACATGCAATTCATGAGAACCTTCGTCTTCATTGGCATACCTGAGAGTAATTACGAAATGTGAACGGCGGTATACGAATAGTAATACTATTTGTAAAATAGCAATTGCGTTGATATTGAGATAAGCACCCCTTCCGCCCCCCTCCACGAGTGGAGGGGGTCACCTTCCCCAAGGAAGGATTCTCTGTTGACCCGCCTCCTCGGCGTCGTTCGCGAAATGCTCTCGCATATACGAGGAAAGTGGGGGAGCTGGAGCAACGCGGTGATCCAATTCCTGAAATTAATGGGATTGCTTCTCGTTCGACGGGCTCAGGAACGCAATGACAATCCAAGTATGATGGTTTGGAGATGAGTACTAGGCGCTTCGTCAGGCTCCGCGCATAGGCTACGCCCGGTGGGCTCGGGGTGACACGTTGAATCTTCAATTCGCGTGTTTGTGGGTGATTACAATACCCTTTGCTCCGTAGTCTGCGGTGATCTTGTCTTTCGGTTGCAGTGCCTTTTCTACGATGAGCGAGGCGATCTCGTCAAGAAGCTCCTCATTGATGACTCGTTTGAGTGGGCGCGCTCCATAGACCTTGTCGAAACCTTTCTCCATAAGATATTTCTCAAGCTTCTCCGTGTACGAGAATGCGTATCCTGCT
>JAYRHC010000051.1:0-1832 GCA_041907525.1 Candidatus Woesebacteria bacterium | reverse complement strand
TTGATTTATGAAATTTATATGTACGTCATTGCGACCGTGCCCGCAGTGCTCTCGCACAAGCGAGGCAGGCGGGGGAATGCAACGACGCCTGCCCGCCTTTGGCGGGAAGTAATCTCATCATTCTATGAAATCCTCCCTGCTAAAGTTGCCACTGACCTTACTTGCGATTCTTCTTTCACTCGGTATGAGCATTGTGCTTCATTCGTACAAAATAGACAGGCTCTGTCTCAACGAAGATGAAGCTGCTCAAGGTTATAACACGTACGCAGTTATGCAGACTGGGTATGATGAATACGGGCGCGTCCCTCTTCGATACCTATCATTCGGGGAGAATAAGCTTCCGCTCACGGGGATACTATCTGCTCCTCTTATTACATTTTTTGGGCTTAACGATCTCACGGTACGTCTTCCTGTCCTACTGATCGGTACGATCTTCCCGCTTCTTTTTTACGGCGCTGCATATGCACTCTCCAGGTCGAAAAGAGTCGCGATCGTCGCATGCCTTCTCGCAAGTACGAATATCTGGCTGTATACCATGTCCCGTCACCAACATGAGGCAGTCGTCCTAGCTGCGATAGTCCTTCTGATCATTGCTCTTCTCTATCGATATATCGGTGATGCGAAGACTACAGAGCGTCGAAATCAGGTGGTGTTTGGAATTCCAAAGACTGTAGTGCATCTCACGATTCTCTTGTTTATGGGTTTATACACCTACCATAGTGGTAAGGTCATCATGCCCTTTCTCGCTTTCGTCAGTCTCCTATTGATTTGGAAACACAAACGGACGCGGTTCATCACTGCAACAATCCTGATTCTTATCGCGTTTCTGCTTTTCACGATCACAGAAATTATCCATCCCACCAATCGTGTCAGTAGCCTCTCGTATTTCACGGCTCCTGTATTCACCCATGAGATACAGGAGGGCCGTAGACTTGGTGGTTCGCCACTCTACTTTAACAAAGTTGTGTATGGGACACATCGTGCGATACAGCGAACTCTTGGATACCTCTCACCCCAGTTCCTCCTCTTTTCATCCGACCCAAACCCACGCTATGGATCGCCGCAAGTGCATTTGCTGACCATGTTTGAATATGCGTTATTCATCGTCGGAATGATACTCATGTGGTGGAAGCGTCACCCTTCACGACTTCTTCTCACCTCGCTTCTGCTTATCACCATAGTACCCGCGGCAGCCGCTCTCCCGACAGACTCTCTTACTCGAAGTTTTATTATGACGGTGCCACTGATACTGATCGCGAGTCTGGGGGCGAATTATCTCTGGGATTTTGGTCAGTCTCGCGATCCAGTGATGAGAAGTGGCGCAGTGATTTTACTTTTGGTGGGTACTTGTGTGCACATCTTTGGATTCTATACATCCTCAAGGGCTTACTTTCATCAATACCTCGAAAGTCCTCAGACTCAGAAAGCTTGGCAGTGTGGGACGAAGGAGCTTGCCGAATATGTGTGGAAAAATTATACGCGTTTCGATTCATTCTTTATCACCCGTACATATGGGCAGCCGTATATCTTTCTCCTGTTCTATAAACCGTACCCTGCGCGTGAATATCAGCGAATTGCGAAACCCGGTCAATATAACGAGTACGGTTTCTGGGAACAGGATGGCTTTGACAAATTCATTTTCCGCAAGCCTCTTATACCTAACAAAAAGAGCAAATCGGCGTTTATTATGACACCTGAGGAAGCAGCGATGAATACGCTTGATTCTCGCACACTGAAACCAATCCTGCACGACGGTCAGGTGAGATTTTATATAAAAGAGAATCTATGAACAATACTCCTCTACCCAAAGGCGAAGTATCTGTCATCCCGAG
>JAYRHC010000050.1:0-15179 GCA_041907525.1 Candidatus Woesebacteria bacterium | reverse complement strand
GGGATCCCTCGACTTCGCTCGGGATGACAGGTATCTCGATAGACTACTTCGAGGAGTGTCATTTCGATGGATAAAATACCCTTCAATAATTCTTGTTTGCATGGCCTGGGCTTTGACTATGCGATATTTCTACAACTATTATCAGGCTGACTTGGCTTATGCAAAAGCAACAAGCTTGCAATACTCAAATGCATACATTGAGTCGATCGACGCATTCACGGAAGCACTTGGTCATAGGTTTGAGCATATTTATGCAGATAAATTTGCACTAACGGTTGCTCAGACAGCGTATGTATTGTCGGAAGCAGACACCGAAAAAATATATGGAAGCCAGATCCAAAGCTATATCAAGATGGCAGAAAATATTCAAACCGCAGCTCTTCGTTCATCACCTCAAAACCCTATGTACTGGAAAGATAGAGTACGGATGTATAAGCTTATTGAAGGAGTAGTGAACGAGAAGGACAAGAACGATGTTACGCTTCAAATTACTACTGCGATTACCCAAGCTTCCAAGCTTGCCCCTACGGATCTTGAGGTGAGAGAGATGGCGAAGTAAGCCAGAATACCAAAACCCCTCACCATATGGTGAGGGGGGTGGATTCAATAGTAAGTGCACTTTACTGAGCACAGTAGACACATGGCTCTCTTCCGGTGAGGGAAGATGTCCCCGTTGCACAAGCACCTGTCTGGTCGGGTGCAGCCGCTAGAGCAGCTGCCGGCCAAGGCTGAACACTTCCTACATCATCTGCTGCCGTATATAAACCTGCCTGTAGCTGAAAAGACTTTGATGTAGGTCTAAAACAAAGCATTATTTTTCCATCGGTAAGTCCAGCACCTCCCCCTATATCCTTAAACAGATATATGCGCTCTTGCGCAGTTCCCGCGGCGTTCTTAAAATTCGCTTTAAGTTCTCCAGCAGTGATAAGGTCACCGACTGCGTCTGTGAAATTGTATGTTGTACCATCATCATCTCTTAGCGCCATCCCCGTATTATTTTTCGCAGCGTCAACACCCGCTGGATAATCCTCTTGTGCTGCTTCATACCGTTGGAGAGCTCCATAAAGCTCAAGAAGCGTGTTGCGAGTTGAGGTATCTCTTGCCTTCGCAAATTGCTCTGCAGGATCAAGTGCTGCAAGCAACCCTACCGCCAGAAGCGCAAGGATCGTAATACCGATAATAAGCTCGATCAGTGTAAAACCTTTTATTCGAGGTTGAACCATAGATATATAAAGAAATAATAATCAATACCAAGGATCGCGATTCGATAACCATTATGTACGAATTCACCCAGCGTGTCAAGAGACAAATCACTTCCCAATACTTGACGTAAGCGTATAGATCGGCGTGAGCACAGACATGACGATAATGAATACTACGCCGCCAAGGATGACGAGAGTGAGTGGTTCGATGAGTGTGGTCGCAGTCTTTATCGCAGAGTCGGTCTGCAATTCGAAATAATTCGAGATCTTATTAATAACCTCATCGAGTTTTCCCGTCCGCTCTCCGACTGCGATCATCTGGATAAGAATAGGGGGGAAAATCTGTTCTTTCTGAAATGAGTCCGAGAGCGTAGTACCGTTCTGGACGCTGCGATAAATATTTTTGAGCGCTTGTTGGAAGACGATATTATCAGTCGTGTTCGTGACGATGCTGAGACTCTCCAGCATTAGTACACCGGACTGGATAAGGAGTGCGAGCGTCCGGGTGGCGCTTACGAGTGTCGCCTTCACCACGATATCCCCCACCTTGGGAAGGCCGATCAGGGTCTTGTGCAGGAGATATTTGTTATTTTGGATGGAGAAGAGCTTCCGTATCCCGAGCACTACGGCGAAACAAGCGATAAGAATGAGAGACCAGTATGTCATGAGAAAATCAGAGCTACTGATCATTATCTTCGTAGAGAGTGGAAGCTCGACACCCATCTCCTTATAGAGCCCGCCCAGCTGGGGGACGACGAACATAAGCATAATGACGATAACTCCGATGACACCGACGATAATGATGATGGGGTAGACCATCGTTCCCCTGACTTTACTGATGAAGTCACGTTGTTTCTCTAGATCATCCGCCATCTTCGACATGACGTCATTAAGCTTTCCTGACGCCTCCCCTGCTTTAATAAGCGCGATATATAGACGGGTGAAATGTGGCTGCTCGCTCACCGCCTTCGAGAAGTTATCCCCTGCCTTGATGCTGGTGAGCAAGTTCGTATATAGGATTTTTAGACTGTTTTTCTCGGTCTGTTGATTCAAGATGTCGAGGCTTCCCGTGATCGTAAGTCCTGCATTTAACATGATCGCAAGCTCTCGAGTGAAATTAATGACATCATCAGAGGAGACCCTGTCGAAAATTTTGGAGAAATATTGGGTGACCAGCGTATTGTCTACCTCGATCGATACAGGAATACCCCCCATGCCTCGCAGGTACTCCACCACCTCTTTCTCAGATTGTGCCTCGACTTTCCCCGTAATGTATTCACCACTGCTGAGCGCTCTATAGGTATATTTCATAAACGGAAACACATTGTCGTGTAAGTGAAGTATTGCACCGGGCGACGACTAATCGTATTTTTGTGTCATCCTGAATTTAGTTCAGGATCTCTCTTAGTGCATAAAGATGCTGAAACCCTCCAGAGGCGGGCACGCGAGTTCAGCATGACACCCACAGAACGAAACTGGTAAAATGATTAAATATATTTAGTCAATAATTGCGGACGGAGTGCATTCTGCATACCGATATCTTTCGTGATAATGCCTTCTCGGATCAGTTTCGCAAGATACTTTTCCATGATGATCATGCCGTGGTCGTCACCTGTCTCGAGAATGCTATCCAGCATGAAGAATTTCCCTTCTCGCACCAGCGCAGCGACAGCAGAAGTATTTTGTAAGATCTCAATGGCAGGAACGATGGGACTGGTGAGGGACGTAGACACGACGAGTCTTTGGGCTACTACGACTCGGAGCATCGCCGCGAGCTGTGATCGGATCTGAGCTTGTTGGTGAGGTGGAAACACATCGACGATGCGATTGATCGCCTCTACCGTAGAGCTCGTATGGAGCGTTGAAAATACGAGATGACCAGTCTCTGCAGCAGTCAGAGCTGCAGCGATCGTCTCATAGTCGCGCATCTCTCCGACGAAGATGATATCCGGGTCCTGCCGAAGCACCGCTCGCAGCGCGTTTGTCCATGAGTACGTATCAAGCGAAAGCTCCCTTTGGCTCACGACGCCTTTCCTCTGAGGGAAGACGTATTCGATGGGGTCTTCGATCGTCACGATGTGTTTGCTTGCCGTTTCATTGATCTCCTGGATGAGTGCAGCAAGCGATGTAGATTTCCCCTCTCCTGTGGGACCAGTGAAAAGTACCAGACCATAGGGGTGGCGGATAAACGAATGGAATGCCTGGGGAAGCATAAGCTCCTCGACCGTGCGGATCTTCGTGCTGATGTGACGGAATGATCCAGCAATCGTCCCCTTCTGATAATAACAATTCACCCGAAACCGTTCGTTATTCGCATCGACATAACTGAAATCCAGCTCCATCGAATCTTCGAAACGTTTCTTCTGGATCTCATTCATGAGTGGAAGAAGAAGCTCCTGTGTCTGGGATTTGGTCAGCTCGGGGATACTATTGAGCTGATGCATCTGGCGATTGATCCGAAGTGATGGCGGATATCCCGCTACGATATGCAAGTCTGATGCTTTCCGCTCAATGGTAACGGCGAGTAAGTCTGAGATGTTCATAATGAGTTTATAAGGTTCATAAGGTTCGTAAGGTTCACTTCACATCCGTCAATCGTATTACTTCCTCTAATGTGGTATATCCAGACAGTGCCTTCAAATATCCATCTTGGCGCATGGTGAGCATCCCTTCAGATACCGCCTGAGCTTCGATCTCTTCTGCGGTGGAGTGTTGCAAGATGAGTTTATTGATAGCAGCCGACACAGTAAGAACCTCGAAAAGCCCCATCCTCCCATGATACCCGGTATGGTCACACGCATCACACCCAGAACCTTTATACAAGGTTATACTGTCAGTGCGCTGGACACTCTTGCCGAAGATGGTCTGGGAAACCTGCTGCTGGATCTCTGGGGCGGGCTTGTACTGTATCTTACAACGCTCACAAATTTTTCGCGCGATGCGTTGGGCGATAGAAGCGACGAGCACAGATGAGATGAGGAATGGCTCAGCTCCGAGGTCGATGAGTCGCGGGATGGCGGTCGCAGCGTTATTGGTATGCAGTGTAGAGAATACAAGATGGCCCGTGAGTGCAGCCTGCACCGCAAGCTGGGTCGTTTCTCCATCGCGGATCTCTCCCACGAGGATGACATTGGGATCTTGTCTGAGGAACGATCGCAGACCTGTGGCGAAGGTAAGCCCCGCCTGTGGGTTTATCTGCACCTGATTAATTCCTGCGATCTGATACTCGACAGGGTCCTCCAGAGTCACGATGTTGGTCGTCGGCTTATTCAGGATCGTTAATATAGAGTAGAGTGTGGTCGTTTTCCCAGCACCTGTAGGGCCGGTAACAAGGACGATACCATAGGGATGCTCAATCGCCGACTGGATAAGTTTCAGATTCATATTCTGCAGACCAAGCTCTGGGAGTGTGGGTAGCCCACCCGACTTACGCAGTAGCCGCATGACGATCTTCTCACCGAATACGAGCGGAAGGGTAGAGACGCGGACATCGATCTCGGTGTCGTTTGACTTGAAGCTGAATCGTCCGTCCTGAGGGACCCTGCGTTCATCAAGCTTAAGCCCTGACATAATTTTCAGTCGAGAAACGAGTGATTCATGGATAGCTCCGGGCAATACAAGTTTCTCTTGTAAGATACCGTCGATGCGATACCTGACTCGCGTCTGATTCGACTGAGGTTCGATATGGATATCTGATGCGCGGCTCTGGGACGCGAACTGTAGTATGGTGTCCATGATCTTGGTGATCGGTGACTCTGAGATATTCTGAGGGTTTTGGGGATTCGCCTGTTCAGCGGTCTTACCGGTGGACTGGGGATCTTGGTTATCCGCAAGGGCTTGGGTAACATCGGGAGCAAGGCTCTGTGTATATGCGGAAGGTATCGCCTTCTCGATGTCTTGTGGATACCCCAGACAGAGAGTGACATGGTATCCTGTCTTTTGCTCGAGGAAATTTTGGAGGTTCAGATTGAGTGGGTCTCCTGTAGCCACTTTGAGCACCTTATTCACGAGGTCGACCTGGAATGGGACGATATTGTAGTGAGTGGCGAGATTTTTCGAGATGAGATTAATGGCTGCAGGGTTCACCGCGGTGTGCTCGATATTCACACTTTGGACATTTAGACATTTCGCTTTCGCCTCGAGTAGCGCGTCCTTAGGCGCCAGATTATATGAAAGGACGAGTGTCTCGATCTCTTTGCCCGTCTGGAGGGACTCAAGCTCAAGCCTATCAGCGGCTATTTGGTCGAGATACCCCGCCTCTACGAGGGATGCGAGATACACCTTCGGTGATAACATATAATCAAGATATCAAACTATTCCAGACTATGCAAGCAGAAGACTAAGAGTCGTCAGTCATCAGTCGACAGGAGACAGCAAATAGCATAAAGAAAACGAGGTCATTGGCAAATACTCCTCTTGTATTTCGGACAACGATTTTGATATCATGATCCCATATGAACAAAGGAACACAGTCCCTCCCTTCTCGTTCGGGCTTTACCCTGGTGGAGCTTCTGATCGTCATCATAGTGCTCGCACTCCTGACGGTCGTGAGCGGTACTGCCTATACTGCGACGATGAAGACAGCACGCGATGGTCGAAGAAAGATCGACCTTGAGAGCATCCGTAGCGCTCTTGAAGTATATCGTTCAGATTATTCCTCCTATCCTGATGTTACCTATCCCGCGCTACTTTCAAGTGTATTGGATCCGGAACCCCCTGCCAAGAAATATATTACGATGCCCAAGGATCCCAAGACGAAGACAGACTATTACTACATACCCGCCGACTGTGAACTGATTAACGGTGTTACCATTTGCAATTCGTATATACTCGCTGTCGCGCTAGAAAATGATCCTGGTAACGCGTCCGAAACATGTGTGGGACTCACTCTTCCTTCAGGTGATTCTGCATGTACTGACACAGAAAGCAACCCCATTGCGTGCAACTACTGTGTAGATCCTTATGGTCAGTTGACGCCCACACCATTCGCCCCAGGACCACCACCCGGATGATATTGTTTATTATTCATAACCCTTGACCTAGGTATCCTATATATGCGTCCTTCAAAATTTTCCCACGGTCTCTCAGTTATAGAAATTCTTGTAGTGCTTGCTATCATGGGCATCATTACCGCGATAGCCCTTCCCCGTTTTCAAGACAGAAATAGCGAGGGCGGGTACAAGAAAGACATAACGTATTTCATCGAGAACGTTAGCCGTGTTCAGGCATCGGTGAATGCTGCCAATAGTCGTGTCTGCGGGGACACCGAGACACTCGGACATATAGATATCGTCCGCCAAGGGACAAGTTCCTATCAAATCATCACGTATTGCGCTCTCCTGAGTGGCACTGGCAATACTCCTACCCCAGCCCCACCTACGGTGTTCAAGTTAGACAGTTCAGAGTTTGACGATGCGAGCGGGACCACATTCGTTTCATTGTTTGCCGATGGTACCACCACTCCAGGACCGGAAGGCTTTATTTTCACACACAGCGACCAGTCGTGTACGATAACGATCTCAGAAACAGGAGTCATTACCAGCTCAGACACTTGTCCCCCCTAATCCATATGTCAGATCGACCATCACACCACGACGCGGAAGCCTTTACGCTCATTGAGGTCGTTATTTTTATTGCCATATCATCCATCATTCTGATCTCCATTGTTTCTCTCTCGGTCAATATCACACGCCAGACGAACACCAGTCACCACAAGCTCTATGCGACACGATATGCAGATGAGCTTGCAGAGTGGCTTCGCATTCAAAAAGAGATTAGCTGGCAGGATTTCTATACCAAGAGTCAAGCAACAGTGGATCGTAAGTTTTGTGTCAATGACGCCATTGCGCTTATGAGTGGACTAAACTTACTCGAACCTTATACATCACCCGAAGACTGTCCCTATACGGGTATCGTGCATTCAGACCCAGCTCCTACGCCAACAATTTCTGCCCCAAGAATATTTAAGCGATATATTGTTTTTGACGAACAGACGAGTAATACCAAAAGTGTCAAGGGAACTATCCGTGTCGAGTGGAGAGAAGCGGGTATCGCGCCATACAGTGTCCAGATAGAGACACTCTTTGCGCCGAGGTGAGGATGGGTACTTGTGGTTTAAGGTTCATAAAGTTCTTAATGTTTATAAGGTTATGCGGTTTTACATTCAGTATGCAGATTCATAGAAAATCACTTTCGGATAACACACGAGTACGAGCTTTCACCCTGATCGAGGTGGTTGTCGTCATATCCACGCTCGCGTTTATCCTCCCGATCGTGACCATCATGCTCTTCATCATTCTACGCCAACAGCTAACAGTCGCACGCATGACAGAAGTGAAACGACAGGGTGACCAAGCGATTTCATTTATGCAGAGTAAAATAAATGCACAGGCGGAGCACATGTATAACAATTCTGGTGTTCGTGTTTGTGCAGCACGACAACCTGACCCCATACCAGTATCATATTTTAAGGATGCCAGGGACAGTACGACGATCAAGTTTGAGCTCAACGACGAGGGTATACTTATGTATAAGGACGATAATGCAGATCCACCTGTAAATACACCGATGACGAATGCGAAAGTATTCGTCGAGGGCCTCACGATGCAGTGTGTTCGGAACGATACATTTACCCACCCCATTGTGGGGATAGATTTTTCGATGGTCGCGGGAGGGAATATCTCGGCTGCTGAGAAAGAAGCGACAAGACTACACTTCTCAACGAAATCCATTATTCGCAACAGATAATGCTCAGATAGAGCGATTGCTATTGCACTTCGATGTATTTTTTGTTAGTTTGTATACATGGCTGTTTCCCCCATTGGTGTAGAAATCAACGAGAACCATATTCGTATGGCGAACGCGCACTTTCGAGATAAGGTGGTATATCTCCAGGCACTCGGAGTGACCGACAGCCTCCCCCAGTATTATGTAAACATTGAGGCAGACATTACCATCCAGAAGCAGGCACAAATCATACGGAAGCTCTACACCGATCTGAAATTGACGAACAAGCAAGTGAATGTGGTCATTCCCGATACGCTTTCGTATTCCCAGATCATCGAGATGCCCATCTTACCCGAAAAGGAATTAGTCTCAGCGGTACGTTTCCAAGCAGATGAGTTCATCCCGATGAATATAGATGAGACATATCTGGATCTTGAGGTGCTTATGACTGACCAGGAAGCGAAGAAGATGTCGATCCTCATAGCCGCCGCCCCGAAGAAACTTGTTGATGGAGTCTTCCGCACGATCCAGCTCGCGGGACTTGAGGCGAACAGACTCGAAACCGAGGTGTGCTCTATCGGAAGGCTCGTTTCTGAGATCATGAAGAGTAAATTACTCAAAGAAGCCTACTGCGTTCTGAATCTTGGTTACACCGGAAGTTCCTTGTATTTTATTGATAATACCAATCATACGATCGAGTACATTAAAAGCACGAAGGTGGGATATGAGATTATCTTAAAAGAAGTGATGGTGAATCTGAATCTCGATGCCACAAACGCCGCATCCATGCTCCATAAGCCCAGCGAACGCGGGAAGGAAGTCCTGGATGCCATGCTCACCTCTCTTCGGGAGCTAAGCACAGAGATCCAAAGAAGTGTAGATGTATACGTCCACAAGAAGAATCTGCCGGTCACCAGGACATTCACCGTGAATTATGCGTCACAGATCTATGGCTTCACTGCGATCATCGCAGAGCTTACGAAGCTCTATGTTGAGCCTCTCCCCCTCAATACAGTATATGTCCCCAATAGCGTTTTGAAGGTCTTTTCATCAGAGATCACTGAGTTCGCGTCGGTCGTTTCCACTTCTATTTTATGAGCAGTAAAGTCAATCTGTTCGTCGGCCCCCTGAAATCACTGAACAGACGCGCAGTACAATTGAAAAAGTTACGCTTCTATTCAGTGCTTGCTTCCCTTGTGTTGTTTGCGCTTATTTTCGCGCTCTATATTTACCGAGCAAAGGTCATTGGGGATATTTACATCGTCCAACAGGAAGAAAACTCTATCGAGCAGGTGATAAACACAGAGACAGACCGCCAGAAGGACCTTGGATCAATTGTATTACGAGTAAAGAAGATGCGTGAAGCGCTCAAAAATGACATCAACTTCTCGAGCAGAAGCGCTGCGCTTGATGACATGCTCGGTAGTCTTGAAAAAAAACCAAAATTGCAAGGAGTCGAGATTATGAATCCACAAGACTTCAAGCTCACCCTTTCCTTTGCTACCCAGAAAGATTTATTAGATTTCATTCGGACTACTGAACAGCCCGAGTTTGGAAATAATTTGCAGAAATATTCTGTGGGATCTTTTAAGATCACGATGGCGTCCAGTGGAGCGAGCATGTCACTTCTTGATTTTTCTGGAACATTTTTATGAATACGAAACTATCACTATTCGCTCTCCGCCAGAGAGCATACCGACTTTTCGAGCTTGGTGCATACCCATTCATAGCCCTTCTGTTTGCCCTGCTTCTCTGCTGGCAGGTATATTCGGTATATATCGCGCATGAAGAACTCTCGAAAGAACAAGACACTCTTTTAGCGTTACGCGTCAAACTCGAAAAATATCGAGATAACGCCAAGATATCGGAGCAGGATCGTCTGGTGTATGGCACTATTTTGAAAAGACAAATACCTGCAAATAGCGGGACATTTGACACATTCGCGCTCATCGAGTCTTTCTATGAGGCTACAGGTATCGAATTAAAACCGTCTCAGTCTGGATCGACTGGAGCTGGGAACAGCACGAAGTCGAATATCACGATTGCAGACGGTTCTTCGGGCATTTACAGCGGTTCAGGCGTACTCAATAAAGATCAGCTCGATGATATACTCAAAACGTATCAGTTTCATTTTCCGAAATTCTTGACACTCAATGGGATCAAAGTTTCCACCAACAAAGAAGGAAATGAAATGTTTTATGATGTGACATTTTTCTTCCAAACATACAGTCTGAGCAGTAGTGAAAAAAAAGGCACAGAGAAGGTGACGAGTCAAGCGGGAGCTCAGTTTAGTATAGAAGATAAGAAAAGTTTCGATAGGTATGTGAGTGAGGCGAATGTTGATCTCTATTACCAGACACAGCCATTGTCTACCGTAGATGAGGAATACGAACCCGCAGGGAAACTTTTTTAAAGTACAGTACAGATCTTACGCGTGAAAAAGGACTTTAGGCTGTCATTGCGAGGAATGTAAAACAGCATGAAGTCCCGCAGAGCGGGATCCACGTTACTGTATTCCGAAAAAGTCGGAAACAGTATCGGGACAATCTCATGAGAATCAAGAATGGGATTGCCGCGTCGCGGAGTTTATCCCGCCATAGGCGGGGCTCCTCGCAATGACGCGTAACTTCTATTACAGTAGTAAGTAGACAGGAGAAAGCGAAAGAATCTTATTTGATGTTTAATTTCAAGAACCCGTCGGAGAGCTGCGCACCTACTGATTTCCAGTATTTCAGACGCTCTTCGTTTACTTCGATGGTGCGGGGGCTGGTCATGGGGTTATAGGTGCCCAGTGCTTCGATGTAGGCGCCATCACGCTTGCGTGTCTTATCAAGAACGACGATACGATAGAATGGTTGTCCTTTTTTACCGAAGCGCATGAGACGAATAGTTGCTGCCATATATGAGATAAATGTGGACTGATTATATCATTTCGTGATCAATTGTTCTAGGGCAAGTCTCGCCGCCTGTTCCTCAGCCTGCTTCTTTGACTTTCCCTCCCCTACCCCGTACTGCTTGTCACTTATGGTTACTGAGACCTGAAAGGATTTGTTATGTTCAGGGCCGTTTTCGCTCACGATCGTATAGATGGGGAGCATCTTGAATCGATCCTGGGCTATCTCCTGGAGGTGGCTCTTGGGCGAGAGATAGAGTTTATGTTCTACGATATGGTTCAGCTTATCTTTGAATAAGAACGTAGACACGAACTCATAGGCCTGGTCGAATCCCTTATCCAAGAATATCGAAGCGATCAGCGCCTCGAAGCAGTCGGCAAGAATATTCGTGTTCTGACGACCGTTATTCGCTTCTTCGCCTTTTGAAAGCATGAGGTATTTACCGAGCGTAAGAATGGTCGCCACCTCCGCGAGACTCTCCATACGCACGATCGAGGCTTTGATATCGGTATATTCGCCCTCTGCAAGCTCAGGATAGTTCTTGTACAGATAGATCGAGGTAATCAGGGACAATACACTATCACCCAGGAACTCAAGTTTTTCGTTCGAAGGGAGATAATAGCTCTTGTGCTCGTTCAGGTAAGAACGATGCACAAAGACGTTTTGTATCAGGTCTTGGTCATCAATAGTGACGCCGATCTTTTCGAATAAAGGTAACAATGTATTTGCTGACATGAGCTTGATCAAAAATAATACTAGACATTCTTCTAATTTTCCATTTCCGCCAAAGGCGCCGTGCCCGCAATGCTTCCGCATATGCGAGGCAGGCGGGGACAGGCGCTATTTCCGCCAGAGGCGGACACAGCGCTACTTGCCATTTGCTGTCTACTGTCGACTATCTAGACCACCCCCTTTATTCCCCTCCTTGATTAAGGAGGGGACGCGAGGGGAGGTTTACCTGACGACTGCCGACTATCCTCACTCACAATCGCCCCGAGTACTGCATTCACAAATGCGAAGGAGCGATCACTTCCCATCTCTTTCGCTAGGTCTACCGCCTCATTGATTACCACCTTGGGAGGCTCTTTCGCTTCGATCACGAGCTCATAGATCGCGAGTCGCAATATAGCAAGATCAGCCTTTGCGATCTGATCGATCGGGTACTTCGGTGCATGTTGGGCAATGAGTGCATCGATCTTAGGAATGTGAAGCACGATATCATTAAATAACTTCTCGGATATCCTATTTAATTTATAGGTGAATTTAGGGTCGAAACTATGTGAATAGAGCTGCTGTACGAGCGTGATTCGCTGCTTGTGGCGAGGATCACTTGAGGGAAAATTATCATCATTCATAGAAGAAAATCATACCACACGAATGCGAAAAAATGAAAAATGTTTTCTGGGCAACATCCAATTTCTTCGCGTAAAAACTCGTCGAACACAATGTCATCCTGCTTGCCCACCATAGCTTTAGCGAAGGTGGGAGCCAGCTTGCCCTGAGTCCGCCGATTCGGCGGATCGAAGGGAAGGATGGAGGACTCCTCAGACATTTCCCCCGCAGAAATTTGACGTTGCCCCCCCATACATCTCGAATTCGCTTTTCGCCTGAATGCCTGACTTCCTGACTTCTTTCATGTGTCACTTTCCACAAGCTTTGCAGACGATATGGGGAAGTTTCTTCGCACCGCAGTTTTTACAGTCCACAAGATTCGGAAGAGATACAGCACGGGCAGCCTTTCGTTTGCCAGAACGCATGGTCGAGAATTTTCGTTTAGGAAGCGGTGTCATAGGAGTTCGAAGTATACCATGGCTTGCAGAGAGAATCAAACTTCCCTCAGAGGACCATTGCCCCGAGGATAAGGGCGATGGGTACAAGGAGGATAAGTGCCCAGCTGCTCTCGCCTGAGACTGGCGCACCTCCGGTTGATCTAGGATACGGTGTAGCGCTTGGATATTTTCCAGTCTCAGGAAGGGCAGCGACACGATCTCCGGTACATTCACTATCTCGTGCACAACTATCCCCTCCTCCATAGCCGCTGATGAGTTTACATGAGGTATTTACACATGCATGATAACAGCAATTCGGTCCCGAACCATTGATCTTTCCATCGGGATGACATGTATTGGAAGTATCCCTCCAGCCACATACTCCACAAGATGTATCGCAATAAGAATTCTGTATGGGAGTCGCGGTGGGGATAGGAGGCGTGGTCGCAGTAGGCACCGGAGTATCAGTCGGTATGGGTGTGCTCGTCGGGGTCGCGGTAGGAGTAGCTGATGGGGTGAGAGTGTTGGTGGGAGTGGATGTCGGTGTTGGAGAGGGTGTAAGCGAAGGAGGAGGTGTGCTGGTGGATGAGGGTGTCGGGGTTGACGATGTGGCGGGATTTGTCGTCGGTGTCGCGGACGCCGTGGGCGTGGCTGTAGATGTGGTACCGGGTGGTGTGCCAGTCGATGAGGGTGTCGGGGTAGGACTTGATGTGGGAGTGCCTGAACCTGCGGGGATGGTGGTCGGAGTGGGTGTCGGGGAAGAACCCCCACTTTCTGCGCTATATCGCAATATCACCCCTTTCCCAACTGCCATAGCGTGATTGCTGTCGATATAAGCGACACCCAGCATCCTATTTTGGTATCCCAATACTTCCTCTGTCCAAGTGGTGCCGCTATCGGTAGTTTTGAGCACTGTTCCTGTGTCTGCGGAAAGGGCGATACAGGATGTCTCAGTGATGCAGCGCATACTCGGAATGTCTCCTGACTGTGGGATCGTAAGCTGTGTCCATGTCTGACCCGTGTTCGTGCTTGAGAATATGACTCCACCTACGCCATAGGTAGGATTCTCGTTCGGATCATCCCCTCCTGTCATATATGTTTTCCCTGTTGGGAATGTCTGGACATCCAACAAATGATTCCAATAGTTGGCTGGCTCGGATCGTGCCCATGTTCCCCCTCTATCTGTAGTTCTATAAGCTTTCCCACCAGTTCCACTCGCGATACATGTCGAAAGATCGCTACAGTCAAGACCAAACGGTACTGTTTGTTCTACTATGATATGATAATTCCAGGTAAGACCATTATCCGTACTGTGATAAATGTGAGTGTTTGCAGTGGCCCAAACATCAGATTCGCCATTCCATTCGACCTTATAGATAGGTGTGTCCTCGACGCCCCGTTCGTTGTGCAAAGTTACATTTGTCCATGTAGCTCCCTTATCATTTGATATCAGCAATTTTCCGAATCTTCCTACTGCTGCAAGTGTATTCGGTGGTTTGAAATCAATGCCGTAGATGAATCCTGGTGTATCTGGAGGAGTGATGTCTGTCCATGTTTGACCTGCGTCAGTCGTATGCAAGATAATCCCTATACCGTCTATAAAATATGGCCCTCCCACTACCCAACATTCGTCGACAGAAGCACAATCGACAGCGAAATACGCTGTCTCTGTTCCCGTCTCTTTCTGCACTGTCCATCCTGCAGGAAGGGTGTTCGCGACGACTTTCTTTGCATCAGAAGGAATCGCCCTATCTTTTTCTGGTGTATTGGCGTGTAATGTACTCCAAATATACAGAGACAAAGCGATGGTAGTGAGGACCAAAACAAACACCCCGACGAGCACTCCCAGAGTCGGTTTGGGCAATGGTTGAGGGAGATCGGTAGACATAGAGATAATGGTATCACTCTCATTATGTCAGAAACTGTGGAGATATGGAAGTGTTTTGTGGACCCGACTGGACTTGCTCAACTGGCAGTTTGCGGAATGAAATGAGCATTATCTGCCAGTTAGTCCGCCTCTCTTGTCCGCCTTTGGCGGAGGCGGAAACCGGAAAAGGTTTGTTGCTCACACAACACCTTACTTTGTGGACCCGACTGGACTTGAACCAGTGACCCCATCTGTGTAAAAGATGTGCTCTACCAACTGAGCTACGAGTCCTAACAATAACAATCGCTCCTCGCCCGCTAACGCCTGAGCGAAGCCACGTTTGACGTGGCGTAGCGATGGCGAGCGCGTTACCATCCGCCGAGTCGGCGGAGAGCTAAGGGTCCTCGTTTGTTTGCCCACCACATCTTCCCGTTCGCCTTTTCATCCGCCGGTTCGGCGGAACGGCTCACGGAGCGTTTGTCGGCGGGCATTGCTTAACTGGCAGTTTGCGAAATGAAATGAGCATTATCTGCCAGAAAGTCCGCCTCTGGTGGATCTTCTCTAAACTCTCTGCGTTCGCTAAGATATGACAATGTGCGCGAGGAAGGGATCGAACCTTCGACCTCTGTCTTATCAGGACAGCGTTCTACCACTGAACTACTCGCGCTTTGTGAATGTGCAACTTGCGCACCTCTGTCTTATCAGTCCGCCGAATCGGCGG
>JAYRHC010000049.1:0-1881 GCA_041907525.1 Candidatus Woesebacteria bacterium | reverse complement strand
CAAACACCTTGTTTTGCTTGCGACGCACCCCACGGGTGAACCCCATCGTGTGCGCAAAACAGGTGTTCTTCATACCAAAACAGAACGATTAGAATATAGGATTTGGAGTTGGATATTTCTTTAATATGCTGCTTTCTCCGCATCTGCCTTCGTCTTATGGATCGTACCTGGCGGATGATGCGGGGGAGAATACATCGTAATTATCTTCATATCTTCTTCCCCCGTATTGATGAAATTGTGTTTCGTCCCTGCGTTTACGAGTACGAGATCGTGTTTCTTGAATGTATGCTTCTCACCGTTCAGTACTACCTTACCCTCGCCATTGACCAGATAGAGCACCTGATCTGTATCGGCATGGGTCTCTTCGCCGATATCTCCTCCTGGAGGGATACTCATGACGACGACTTGGGTATATTTCCCCGTCTCAAGTACTTTCCTAAAAAGACTATTATGTTTCGCAATAAGCTTGATATCACTCACGTGACCTTTCATATTGTTCATAAGTTACAAGTAAACTTATAATACGGTGATTATACACTTATTCTACAAGTTCTATTACATCAGCTTTCGGAAATCGTGACTTCGCCGCGGACGAATACTTGTCTGAGCTTGATCGATATCCCACTGGGCACAGTGCAGCGGAGGCTAGACCTTTCTCGGGAAGGTGAAGCACAGCATCTAGCTTTTGTTTATCAAATCCCTCCATCGGACATGCATCGATCTCAAGAAGTGCGGCAGTTTCGAGAATGAATCCAAGCGCGATATAGAGTTGAGCGGTCGCCCAACTTGCAAGTGCATCGACCGAAAAACCCGCTACAAGACCTAGCATCATTTGGCGATATCCATCGAGGGATCCGATGCTGATAGTACGGAGTCGCGCAGTGTTCTCGATATGTCGATTGACGTATGCAGTATCGATGTTCAGCTGTCGGGTAAGCACGATAAGGTGAGAAGCATCTACGACCTGGGATTGACCATATGCGGTGGCCTGGATCTCTTTCCGTACTGAAGGATTCGTTACTACCAGAAATTTCCAAGGTTGGATACCGAGGGACGACGGGGCGAGTCTGAGTGACTCAAGCAGTATATCGAGCTTCGCCTGGGATATCTTTTTCTTTGGATCAAATTGTTTCGTCGCATAGCGCCAATTGAGCGCTTTCATGAGAGTGTCTTCCATACAATATAGGGATAATAATTAATAGCCACATTGTACTGCATCAAACCTGAAATCAAACTGAAACTAGGTCAGGTGTGTCATCCTGCCTGTCCCGACGTCTCGGGGAATTAATTTCAGGATCTTTTTGTGTATAGATGCTGAAATTCCGATTTCATCGAGAATGCTCGATATGTCGGCACAAGTTCAGCATGACACATATATCACATGTTGATTGTACAATGGTAGTCCTTAGTCCTATGTCCATATATTATTTCTATATGCTTCGTTGCAGTGATAACTCACTCTACTCAGGCGTTACTACAGACCTTGTGAGGAGGTTACAAGAACATAACTCGTCGTCTCCGCGCTGTGCGAGATACACACGTTCCCGCCAACCAGTCAGCCTGGTATATCAAGAAAAATTGTCTTCGAAATCGAAGGCCCTGCAGCGCGAGGCGGAAGTGAAGAAGTGGAAGAAAAGGAAGAAGGAGAAGCTCGTAAGTAAGAAATAACACGCATCAACACACTTTCTGTGTTATTTTGAAAACACGTGTCATCCCGACCGAATCCGCCGAATCGGCGGAGAGGGATCCCTCATATACGCTCCCTCTTTGTCAAGTCACATTTCACAACGTCACTACAAGCTAATTGACAATTGCTAGGTTTGTGACTTGGGATCCACTATTGATCCGATCACCTGATATGTATCTTTCCCCCTTGCGTAT
>JAYRHC010000048.1:0-9055 GCA_041907525.1 Candidatus Woesebacteria bacterium | reverse complement strand
TTCTGAGTGATGCCTCCATGCTCTTTCGTAGTGAGGCGAGATTTACGAATGAAATCGAGAAGACTCGTCTTGCCGTGGTCTACATGTCCGAGGATGGTGACGACGGGTGAGCGTGCGTTGGTGGGGATCGTTTTGGCTTTTTTCATAATGTTGAGTAGTTAGTGTTAGATGCTGAGTGCCGCCTTTGCCGTGCATTCTCGATACCATCGGAACCTGTCGAAGCATCGCTTTTGTGGCAAGACAATCTGTGGTACCTATAAACACCTTGGACGTCATTGCGAGCCTCAACGAACGTTGGGGCGCGGCAATCCCATATAACTGTGAGATTGTCACGTCGTCCCGCCGATGGCGGGACTCCCCCGCCTGCCTCGCTTGTGCGAGAGCACTGCGGGCACGGTCGCAATGACATGCATGCAACTTTCAAATTCAGGTCTTTTCTTCAGAATTTTCTACTTCAGTTGTTGCGGAGGCTGTGTCTGGAGTCTTTTCGGTCGAAGGAGCTTCTTGCGCTTCCTCAGGTGCGGTCAACTCGGCTTCGACTTCGTCGGGGATCTGGATGATATTGACGACGAGATGAACAAGCTCGGCTGCGAGATTCACATTGACTCCACCCTTGCCTATAGCGAGGGGAGCTTGTGAAGTGTGTACAGTGACATTCGCGGTTTTCGCGTCTTGGTCGATATCGATGCTTTCGATCTTCGCGGGTGCGAGGGCATTCGCAAGGAAATCCTTGATTTCTGGCTGCCACTGAATAATGTCGAGCTTCTCGTGTTTCCCGAGCTCATCGGTCACGACCTGGACTCGGACTCCTTTCTGACCGACACATGCGCCCACAGGGTCCACACTTCCGCGCGTGCTCCATACCGCGATCTTCGCGCGCTCACCTGGTCTGCGGACAATCGCTTTGATCTCGACTGCACCGGAGGCGATCTCGGGTACCTCACGTTTAAAGAGTTGGGCAAGAAACTCAGGATCTGCACGTGACAATATGATGCGTGTGCGACCGAGCTTGTCGTCCTCGATAGCCTTCAGAAGGAATGTATAGGAGATATTCGGTGCATATTCCTCAGAATGAATCTGTTCGTTACGGGGTACGACAGCCTCAGTGCGATTCAGGTCTACGTACGCATTGTATCCATCCACTCGGATGATGCGGCCCTTGATGAGGGTGCCGAGCTGCTCCTGATAATGACCGACGGCAGTGCGACGCTCCGCCTCGCGGATCTTCTGGACGATGACATTGCGTGCGGTCTGTGCGGCGATGCGACCAAACCCAGGGGGAGTGATGTCTTTCTCGCCTTCGTATAGATGAGCCTCGCCCGTATCGTGATTGACTCGTGCGGTAACTTCTTTCTCTGCATGTTGGGGATATTCTTTACGATAGGCAGCGACGATCGCAGCTTCTATAGAAAGGATGACTTCATCTGGAGCTATGCCACGCTCTTGAGCGACTTGATTGAGTGCGAGTGCGAATTCGTTTTTGATAATTCCCATAAGAGTCACATTCTAACATAGGAAGGAGGGAAAAGGAAGAGGCGAGCCCGATATCAGGGGACGGCAGTTAGGTGGTCAGGCATTCAGGCGATCAGGTACTCAGGCGAATGGCGCTTGCCCCCGCCTGCCTCGCATATGCGCGAGCATTTCGGGCACGGCGCCTCTGGCGGGAATAGCTAACGGCGCCTGTCCGCCTTTGGCGGAAATGGCGAATAGAGAGCAGTGATTAGTCATTGCGAGAAGGGAATGGAGTGACCGACGAAGCAATCTCATCTACTATATGGGGTTGCCACTTCGCGGAGTTTATCCTGCCAGTAGCGGGGCTCCTCCCAACGATGCGCAACTATTGTTAATAATCAAAGTTCAAGTTTCTGTTTACGGGGACACACGCGAATCGCGGAATGCGGTGACCAGTGTTCGAATATCTTCGGCGGTGTGTACAGCTGTGATCTGTACCCGTATCTCATCCCGCCCGGCAGCCACTACAGGGTAGTTAATACTCGTTACGAGGATTCCTTTTTCGAAAAGTCTGGCAGTAAGCTCCTTGCATTTCCCTGCATCCCCGATGAGGATCGGCTGGATGGGGTGTGCTGAGTCAGCAGCGAGCTGAAACCCTTCTTTCGTAACCAGCTCTTTAAACAATGCGACATTGTCTCTGAGAGTCTGCAGCAACTGCCGCCCCTCAGGGGAATCGACGATCTTCACTGCACTCAGCGCTGCTCCTGCGACCCCGGGAGATATCGAATTAGAATAGATATAGCTTGCAGCCGACTCTCTGAAGTAATCGATCACACTCTGGTCGGCGGCAACATACCCGCCATCAGCCCCGAACCCTTTCCCCATCGTCCCGACGAGAACGTCTGCTCTCTCGACCGTGCCATCCTCAACCCCTCGGCCTGTCTGCCCGAACGCCGCCACTCCGTGACTATCGTCTACGATAAGGTGCACTCCCTCTGTATAGGAATCTTCGTAAGCTTTCGTGATGGATTTGAGTTTGTCTACGGAAATGTGCTCTCCCAACATGCTGAAAATACCATCGGTGATGACGAGTGCTCGAGTGAATCTGCCCGCATTCTGTTTCAGTACTGCTGCAAGGGAATCGTAGTTCAGGTGTTCGTAGATAAGCTTCTGTTCTTTCGGTAAGTTCGCGATGCGGATGCCGTCGATGATGCTTCGATGATTTAGACTATCAGAGACGACCATTGTATCTCCCGAGACGAGGGAATCTTTCGCCTGCCCCTTGATCAGACAATACATGACTGCCAGGTTCGCAGCGAATGCACTGGAGAAGACCATCGCATCATCTCTGCCGTGGAACTTGGCAAGAGCCTTTTCAAGATCTTTATACACCTGCAGCGTTCCTGATATGAATCGGACTGCTCCTGGACCTGTGCCATAGGTCTCAGATGCTTTCCTTTCTCCGTTTTTCAGATCAGGATGGAATCGAAGTCCGAGATAGTCATTAGAATTAAATACCAGATATTTTTTACCCTGTATAATCGCGCGGGGAGAGTGATCTTGGGTGAAGCCTTCAATCACCTTTTCCTGTCGCTTACTGGTTTTCGCTGCGTCGATCCGCGCGACTTCTGATCGTAATGTTGCGTGAAACTGTGTATTGCTCATATGATACAAGAATAAAAAATCAATAAATAACGCATACCATCTTTATTTACTCTTTGTTAGGGTCAAATTCCACGGCGCTTGCGTCGCACAGATGTGTCATGGTGAGCCTGTCGAATCCATGACGTGTCACCCATTCGACGAGCTCAGGGTGACAAACATTTCAATGCTATGCGTCGATGGGAGTCAGTTTCTTCTGTAATCCCTCATACATCACTTCCGTCATTTTACGAAGTGTGTATTCGGGCTTCCATCCCCAGTCTTTCTGCGCCTGTGTGTCATCTATGGACTGTGGCCACGACTCTGCGATCTGCTGTCTTTGGTCTGGTTTGTAATCATGGGTGAATCCAGGCACAAGCTTCACGATTTCTGCCACGAGCTCCTTCGGGGTGAAGCTCACTGCTGAGAAGTTGTAACTCGTCCGTATCGTCACCTTGGCGGATGGTGCATCCATAAGCTCGATGGTTCCTCGGATCGCATCGTCTATGTACATCATGGGGAGGCGGGCGTCCTCTTTCAGGAAGATCGTGTAGTGTTTCTTCTGGATGGCTCCATAGAAGATGTGGACGGAGTACTCGGTAGTACCGTCGCCCGGGGGAGCGTTGTATCCGATAAGGCCAGGATAGCGGAGACTTCGCACATCGATGCCATACCTAAGGTGGTAGTATTGACAGAGTAGTTCTCCTGTTACTTTATTCACTCCATACATGGTGGTCGGCTCGAGGATCGTGTGCTGAGGAGTGTTGACTTTGGGGGTAGTGGGGCCGAATGCTGCGATGGAGCTCGGCCAGAATACCTTCAGATGATGAGTGACGGCAAGGTCAAGCACGTTCTTGAGTCCGCCCAGATTCACTTGCCAGGCAAGCTGGGGATCTTTCTCACTGCCGACAGAGAGAAGACCTGCCAGATGGTAGACTTCGGTTATCTTGTGTTTTTCAATGATTGCAGAGAGTGCATGAACGTCAGTCACGTCACCTTTCTCAACGATGCCCTGTGCAGTGGTACGCGTGTGGTGTGCGAGTGTGATAATGCTCTCTGGGGGATGAGTCTTACACAATGCCCGTACCAGATCCGTACCAACGAGTCCGAATGCTCCCGTCACCAGGATTTTTTTCATAGGAAGATAGAACGGATAACAGTGGAGTCATTGTAGCAGATATCGCAGGGGTCAGGAGATCAGGTATTCATGAAGTCAGGAGATCAGGAATTCAGGGAGTCAGGTGCTCAGGAAATCAGCTTGCCCTCCGAAGAGGAGGGGTATTCAGCTCGTCCCCCGAAGGGGAGGGGTAATCAGGAAGATGCGTGAAATGCTTCCTGGGGGAAGCTCCCCCACCACGAGTGGAGGGGGTGAAGGGGTAATTCAGGCAGGATATACTCCTGTCGAATAGCCGTTGGCGGAAATGGAGATGACCTGTGTATAGGTCTTGACAGATGACCAGTTCGAACGTATGATTTGGCTATATGAACACTATTTCCATATCCCAATTGAAAATAAATCCCTCCAAGGCGATAAGCGCCGCTCTTGAGTACCCTCTTGCGGTCGAAAATAGAAGCAAGATCAAAGCGTATCTGATCGGTAAGGACTTGTACGACAAGCTTGCTTCGTATCTGGAGGATATGATCGATGCGAAAGCGATACAGGAAACGGACTTCAAGAAGGGTGCCGACTTCGAAAAAGTTGCACATGATCTCCGCGTATGAAAATACTTATCTCTGCAAGGGCAGAAAAAGAGCTGCGAAAAATAGCGAAGATCGATCAGATCGCAATCGCCCAGAAAATACGTTTATTAGGAACATCTGCTTTGATTGTCCAAGAAGAGAAACTTACTGGGTATCGTGACATCTACCGAGTGCGTATCGGGCAGTATCGGATCGTATATCGAAGAACATCCAAAGAAATCTACATTGTCCTCCTCGGTCATCGGAAAGACATCTACCACCTCGTAAGGCAGATGGTGGGGTGATAGCATACGCCACCATTACTCTGTGTGCAGCAAATCGATGACATTCGCTTTCGAGATAAGCTCTACAGGGATATCATATCGGTTACTGAATGCTTTCGAGTTGTGTGATTTTGTCTTCGACCATTTGATCTCGTATGCCTTAAACGTCTCACTGCCTTTGATCACAAGATCGACTTCCGACCCACTTCTTGTCCTCCAAAAATAGAGGTTATTTCGCTGGCCTTCGAGAAGATTGCGTTTTGCAAACTCGGCGATCACCCAGTTTTCCCATAGCAGACCCATGTCATTTCTAAAATCGGAGAAACTAAAATCTTTCAGGAGTGCATTCCTGATACCCGTATCCCAGAAATATATTTTTGTGCTTTTTACTATCTCTTTTCTTTGATTACTACTAAAAGCAGGGAGTCGGAAAATCACGAAAGAACGTTCTAGAAGATCAAGATACTTTTCTACTGTTGCTCGGCTGATTTGCAAACCATTGGCGAGCTCTGTCAAAGAGACTTCTGAGCCCACCTGGTATGCCAGGAGCATGAGCAGCTTTTTCACGATTTCTGGGGATTTGACCAGGGTAGATTGAAATACATCTTTCAAAAGATAGTCGGACACAAGGTTTAATAAGTACGGTTGTTTGCCAGAGGTGACCACCGCTTCAGGGTAACTACCGTAAATTATTTGCTCCTGGATTAATATATCGAGCTGATTGCTAAATTCCCGCTTGAGGATATCGTCCGTAAGTTCTTTTGAATACCACGATTGACTGCGTAATACCTCCGAAAATAATAGAGGTGGGAGAAATAGTTTCACGTTACGTCCTGTCAAGCTTTCGGCCGACTGATCCATCAGGTTTAAGCTCGAAGAACCAAGGAGAATGATCTTCGTCTTGACTTTGCTGTCGAACCAGCCCTTCACTATCTTAGCAGTCTCTGGCAATCTCTGTGCTTCATCAATCACAAACAGTGCGGGATTACCCATGTTGGTCATCGCGTCTTCGGGCGTCAGGTGAGAGATACCGAGCAATCTCGCCTTATCCACCTCAATATCCAGATTAAGAATCGCTCCCTTAGAATGTTGAAGAATCTGCTCGATTAGGGTAGTCTTACCCACTTGACGGGCACCCAACATGATAACGACCTTAGGATTATCGAGTAGTTCTTGGAGCTTGGTTTCGGCGATCCTATGTATGTACATATACCCCTAAATATACAGAATGACCGGACAATTTGTCAAGTGGACATTACAAAATGACCGATCATAGACATAACACTCTTACTGGCCACTTTTCTTGTGTCATGCTGATCCGCCGAATCGGCGGAGAAGCATCCCTTTTGTTGAAAGACAATCTGTGGTACCTATAATCCTCTGTTTGCTCTCCAAAGTGTAGAATCTACCACCTCGTAAGGCAGATGGTGGGGTGAAATAAACAGTACAAAAGAAATAACCCCCTGTTCTTCTTGTTAGGTCTACACAAGAAAACAGGGGGTCTGTCCTCCACCACCCCCTTACGGGGGGGTGGAGGGTTTTGCCTTAGTCCCCGCCCAAGCGAGGACTAGGGCAAACCCCAGGATGACCCACCCGCATAGGGGTAGGTCACCCTGGGTCGCGAAAAACCCAATGGCGGCGGCGTACACCGCCGCCGCCATCAGAACAAACCGAAGGATTTCCATCTTGTCACCTCCTTCCTCCCCCCATAGATTTGCCCCAAGCATACGGGGCAGGGGGTCTTGTGACAGACGAACTAGACCTATAGTAATTATGTCAGAGAGAGAGAGAGTTGTCAAGGAGAAGATGGTAATCGGCTAATGGCGAAAAGCGAATGGCGAATGGAGTTTGTCGGCATATGGCGGGAATAGCGAATGGCCAATAGCAAATAGCAGATACAGGATGGATACCGTTCACTTCGCGGATTTGTCTTTCGCGGGTTTTTCAGTTGAGGCGTCCTCGGTCCTACCTCCTGCGGCTGGAGTTGCGCCTTCGGGAGATTCAGCTCCTTCTTCACCCTCCACTGGCTCTTTCGCAGTAGTGATCTCTGTCTCCGCGCGTTCTGTCTGCGCTTCGACTGACTCTTCTTTATGTGCGACGACCGAGACGAGTACACGGGATGGTTCATCAGTGATAAGGTACGTATCGCTCTTCGGGAGGTCTGCGATCTTGATCTCCTGCCCGATCTCAGTGATCTGGCTTATATTGATCGTAATATCATGAGGAATATTCTGTGGGAATGCCTCCACCGAAACCTCTTGCATCTGTTGCAAGAGTACTCCTCCAGCCTTCACGGCGGGCGAGTCTCCGGTGACGATGACAGGCACCCGTGTTTCTACCTTCTTCTTGAGGTTTACCCTTCTAAAGTCGACATGCAGAATGGTTTCTTTCACTGAGTGCACGGACACATCAGAGATAAGAGTGGGTATTGTCTGATCGCCGACCTGACACTCGACGATCGTGGTCTCTCCCGCCTTCCGAAAGGTATCGAGAAAAATACGATATGGGAGTGTGATCGAGATGGGCTCCTGTCCTTCCCCATAGATGACCCCTGGGATGAAGTGACTCTTACGCAGAGCACGATTCTTCTTACCGAAGGTGGTGCGGACTTCACAGGATAATTGCAGTGGTTGGGAGGTATTCATGGAATATTAGAAATGTAAGTAATAGAACTTGTCGGAATCAATCGTGGAATTATACTCAAACATCTGATCTTGAGCAAGGGGGGAATAATTCGTGTCTCGTACTGTGTATCCTTCTGGCAAGCTGAACTTAAATGCGATATTGGCTGGGGGCAGACCAGTCTGTTTCTGGAATATCACCTGGATCTGACTATTCACTCGGGGGAGCGTCTGAGCTGTCCGATATTTCACACTCACTTTCTTCTTACTCTGGGCTGGGATCTCGACCCAGAGGCCGAGTCGGGTGTACTTATCTTTCTCGATCACGGGCTTACTGGCGAGATTGTTATCGATCATGATGGACTGTATCGTCACGTCGGGCGGGAGATAGAGCTGATAATAGTTCTTGTATGTCCCTCCTGGGTAGACATCGGGATAGCTCGCATTGTCGAAATACGTAATAATCTCTGATTCGATGATACCATTTGCGAGGACACGCACTTTATATTCGTAGTCCCTCGTCACGAATGTATTCGCCTTGTTGACCCCGAGATTCGCTTCGACGGGGAAAATATAAAGGGGGAGACACTGCGCGGTGAAGGGAATATTCTGGGTGATGCAGCTGGGGGGGAGCTGTCTGCCAGACCAGTACATAGTATCGAAAAGCGTCTGAGTCTCGGGATCATCAAAATATGCGGTAATGAGCTTCTCATCCAGACTCTGACGGATAGACTCCATAGCCTTATACGCTGTCTTGGGTTCGCCGACCTGGAGAAGGATCTGGTTCGTAAGAGCTTCGAGAAAGTCTTTTTTCTGAATACTTCCAGGGAATGAATCTTTCTCTGCATAGAGCTGTGTCTTTATGTATACATTCTCATGCGTGATGGTGTCCTGGTATTCCGAAAGATACACGGGACCGATATCTCCGAGAAGTTTCTCGATACTCGAGAAGGTCACCGTGATCGCGCCATCGAGCCTCTGTATCCCCAGCTCTTTCTGAAGGAAATCTTCTGCGACCACCACATTGGTCGGGGTATCGGGAGTGAACGCACTATCGCGGAGGAAATAGAAGGGTTGTTGAAGGTATTTACTGATCGGCTCGGGAGGCGCGACCCTCGCCTTCAATTGCCCATCAGCATCGTACACATTATAGACTTTCCATTCTTGGATCTGAGTATTTCGAAGCTTCACGAGAGCGAAGGATCCGATAAATCCCCCCCCCGGCCTGATCTCCCGATCGTTCGCGAAGAATATCGCATAGAGCTTCTCTCCGTCTTTCGCGAAGATAGTGTCGAAAGACTGTAACAGCTTGAGTGTAAGCCTCAGATATTTCTCTGACAGGTCTAGGTATGTATCTATGTTTCGCATCTTCAGAAG
>JAYRHC010000047.1:0-5223 GCA_041907525.1 Candidatus Woesebacteria bacterium | reverse complement strand
GATGGGTCGCGCTGGTATGCGTGGAAGGATATGGAGAAGTATACGCATAAGTTTATTCCTATCGCAAGTGACTTGTTTTCTAACCCGAGTCGTCTAACCATTGGGAAGATGGAACCGAATTATCAGTTCTTATTCAACATTGAAGAATCAATAAATAGCCCTCAGAGATCCGACGCTCCTGGACGAAGAGATTCGGAGTATTTGTCATCCCGAGCGAAGTCGAGGGATCCCTCCATCCCTGCCGACTCGGCGGATCGCGATGACACAACATCACACTTCGTCAAGCTCAGTGTGACCAGAGCAAATCAGGCAATGGACACATCATCTTCTGATGCAAAAGCATTTAGTGCATATTTCTACCCTGATCGAATCATGCTACCGAGTGAGTCGCAATACAATCCGCATGTACCGTCGCAATTCCCCGTCCGAAAAGTGTCTAATGGAAGTTTGCAGTGGAATGTGGGTACCACCTCTGCATGGTCGATGAAGCGCAATGCTGCGAGTGGTAACACCTGGTTTGATTATGTAGTCAGCGTCGATCCTCCAAAATTCTCACGGGCAATAGATGAACAATACCCGTATTTCTATCCAGAATCTGTGGGAAGAACACTGAGCGACACATATACCCGCGTAAGTGTGAATAATACGTTCGCTCTTGCGGGGAGAAACCCAGTACGACTCGTGCTAGAACCACATGACGCGATGAATTTCCCCATTATTCTCGATAAAGAAGCAGAAATCACCGTCGACCCTAATGATACTGCAGTGACAAGGCTTGGTAAACTCGTGAGCAGTCAACAACAATATGTAGATCTGGATCGATCAGACCCACACAGAGTCGCTGTAACTGTTAAAATGAATCAGAAGGGGAAAATATTTTCCACATCAAAAATAGTTTATTTCGCACCCAACTGCAAGAATGATTGGGGGTATTGTGTGGTGCATCCTGTGCAGGGGGTATGGTATGTGCTCACGAAGATCACCGATTGGTGGAGTGGGAGAAGATGACTCTTTCTCCTGGCTTGGGGTAGTCGAACTCATGAGCTCCTGTCCGATGATCACCCTTGTCAAAATGTCGCCAGACCGTGATCTCGAGATAGGGATTGTCGATATGACCTGATGACCCAGGGAATATCACAAGCTCACCGGGATGCGCTGCGAACATGTGCGCCACATACTGCGCATACCTGGTCACTTTGCCGATCGTGACCTTCACTCGCTCACCTATCTCATGCACGCCCTTCAGGTCGTCCACCGTCATCGTGGTTTTGATATTGCCAAAGGTATCGATGTGACCGATATAGTAGGTCTCTTTCTGAATATCGGGAATGATATGCAGGTGCGTTTCTTCAAACTGCATCTCTTCTTCCATATAGTCTGCGAGATACGTGACGATACGTGAGTGCGTGTCTCTTGATCGAAACCGCGCACCATTATCTACTCCTGGATATACGAAAAGCTCTTCGATCTGGGGCTTCACGAGACTAAACACATACCCAGCATTCGGTCCGCAAATATAGATCCCGCTCGCCAGTCGTGCGATCAGAAACTGTGCACCTTGCGCGGACTCGATACTATGGTCGGACTGGAGACGAGGGTCGGTATTATGAAAGAATATTGTCTCATTCGGCCTGCCCAGACGCTCCTCTGTATAGGCGAGCTGATGCAGAAGATAAGCTGTGTGAATAGTAGATGGGGTAGAGGAGACGAAAGATACGCGGACATCAGCAGGATTTTTCGCATACCCTTCAATTGCCGTATGAAATTCTTGGTTCGCAAGTGTATCCCCGGCCCAATCTGCAATAGATATGATTTTTTTCATGAAAATTATGTATAAATGATAAGAAAAAGTATTTTGAATTATTATACATGAGATTGCTCCGTCTGCACCTAAGGGTGCTATCCTTGTAATGACGCTTGTTTTGCCTTATTGCTCCTTTGTGTTACATGTAATATGTCATCCCGTTGTAAAACGGGATCTCGTTTGCTTTTTAACCAGATCCCGAATCAAGTTCGGGATGACACGAAGTAAGCATGCTTCGACACGCTCAGCATGTCAATGTTGTCCGACATACAGCTTTGAATTTTGATGTTTGACCTTGCCACCAAAGGCGCCTGAGCGCAGCGATGGCGGGCACGGAGAAATGCTATCTCATTTGCGAGGCGGGGGAGGACAAGCGCTATCTACTGCCTACTGTCGACTTTCTACCGCTGTCCCTCTTCCCCTTTTCTTTTATACTATGTACAATAAGGTCTTGTAGGTGTCGCAGTTAGTCTTGCACGCTCATCTGATGAGATTGCTTCCCACCAAAGGCGGGCAAGCGTCGATAACTTCTCGCAATGACGAAGTGGCGCAATTGAGAGTATGATTACTATGAGCGGCCTTGGGTTTGTATACTATTTTGCATTTCCATCGATATGAAGAAGTTTCGATTTTCTTTCAACATTTTCAAGGTTCAGATCCTCACGTTCCTCACCATCTTCGGACCCGCTACCATCACCGCAATGGCAGATAATGACGCATCGGGAGTCGCAACCTATGCGATCGCAGGTGCGAAACTGGGGTACCCTATCCTGTTTCTGCTCGTCTGGATGACCATACTCCTAGGCATCACTCAGGAAATGGGAGTCAGACTGACACTCGTGACCCGGAAGGGTCTCGGAGATCTGATCCGAGAGAATTTCGGGATCAAGGCTGCGGTGTTTATCTTTATCTCGGTCGCGATCGCGAATATGGGGACGATCATCGTAGACATGGCTGCATTTAAGACTACCGCAGAGCTTCTCCATCTTCCATCAGTACCCTTGACGATTCTCGTGATTATCATAACCTTCCTGCTTGTCACGAAAGGGACCTACAAAATGACCCAAAATATCATGCTCCTCTCGACTTTGTTCTATCTTGCATACATTTTCTCCGCAGTGCAGTCTGGTCCTGACTGGCATCTGGCGCTATCGAATCTTGCGATACCCAATGGAGTCGATTTTACTCCGCTCTATTGGAAAGATTATATTATCGTAGGGCTCGGTGTCCTTGGCACTACCATAACACCGTGGGGTCAATTCTTTATCAGTAGTTTCAGTTTGGATAAAAATATCGATACGATCAAACTGAAGTACTCTCAGATCGAGACGTACTGGGGGGCTTTTCTCACTGATTTTTTCTCATTCTTTATGATCGTCGCTACTGCGGCAACTTTGTATGCGAATAAGATCCCGCTGACTGATGGTACTCAGGCTTCCATGGCCATCGAGCCGTTCGCAGGTAAACTCGCTGCGACCCTTTTCGCTGTCGGGATTATGAACGCGGGCTTCATGGGGATCGTGATCGTAGGTCTCTCGACGACGTATGCTTTCTCAGAATTTTTTGGTTATTCCAGAAGCCTCGACACGAGCTACCAACAAAGCAAGAAGTTCTATCGAATATTCGCTCTTCAGCTCATTATCGCATTTTTCGTCACACTGCTTCCGGGTATCGATCTCTTTAAGGTCGCCGTGGGAAGCCAGATCCTGAATGCCATCGCCCTTCCCCCCATATTCGTTTATCTGATCAAGTTCACGAGCAATAAGAAGTACATGAGCGACTTCGTAAATACCAAATTTCAGAAGTGGTTCGCGATTATTGGAACGATTGTTATCACTGGAGCTGCGATCTTCGCAGTGGTGGCCACCCTCTTCGGCTTGTAGACTACGTCCCTGATTTGTCCTCATCCAAGAGATCCAGAAGATCTACGATACCCAACATATGACGTTTCTCGGTAACGACGGGGATGCTATTTAACTTATACTTATTCATCCTGCGGATCACGAGCTCTTTCGGAGTCGCAAGCTGCACAACGATCGGGTTCTGGATCATAAACTTATATGCAGGAGTGTCCGACTTCTCGATAATGAGCTCGTAGAGGGTGAAGATACCAATGAGTTGATTCTCGTTATTCACCACATATACGTAGCGGATGTCATCGATATCATTGCGAGCATTACGGACTTTATTCAGAATCGAGCTTGCCGTGTCCTGAGGCTTCACCGTAAGGAATTGGTTACTGACCACATGTCCGACAGGGGTCTTCGCAAGACCCATGAGCCGTTTGATCTCGTGTTGGTGGCGAGGATCTAGAAGTGAAATTATTTTGTCTCTTTCACTTCGCCGAAGGGTTATGAGAGCGTCCACCGCCTCACTGGTCTCTAGATGTGCAACAATGGATGCTGACTTTGCAGGAAGAAATGTCCTGAGCAGGCTTGACTGAGTGAATACGCTTAAGTTGCTGAACACTTCTGCAGCGTATGAATCTTCAAATAGATTAATTATGCGTTTCACATTACGAATACTTATCGTATCCAAGTGTCCTGCAAGATCTTCTGGCTTTAGTCTTTTCAGCTTTGTGTCAGTCTGCTTCATCACGACTTTCCCACGCGCGAGCTCGACTGGGGCGACGTCTGTCCAGGCGAGAAAGTGAGGAATCATCTCTCGGCCGAATAGGCGCGCAATTTTCGTAGAAATGTCCTCGAGTCCGAACCAACGAAGAATACCGAGTCTCCCTACGTCTACTCCTGATATGTGAAGCTGCGGTTGCTGGATGAATACCACATCGTTCACTCGTACGATATTACTTCCATTGATATCAATGATTTGCTGATCGTTAATATTTTTTCCTACAAATAATTCATTTTCTTCCAGTTCGGTAGCAACATAGTTCGCATTGATGTGGATCCGATTTCCTATGCGTTCCACTGCCGAGTAGGGGAGGAAAAACTTCTGGCCATTGGGTCTTTTCACGAAGAGTTTAGTCACGACTGCGGCAGGAGTTACCTGAAACACGACGTCATCAAGAGTACCGATGAAGAGATCACCAGCTAATATTGTTTTACCACGAAGCTCAGAGAAATAGAGCATGAGGGTCTAAAAATGCACGTATCGCATAGAGGGCGATTACAATTGTATTATATAGTCAAGTTTGCTAGAATTCACGCGGCTTGTCAAGGTGTAAATAGCTTATGGCAAATAGCGAATAGCGAATGGTTAATAATGCTTTTTGTTGCACAATTTTTTGCGCATCGAGTTTCCGCCAAAGGCGGACGAGGGCGGACAGGCACTGGTATCCGCCGATTCGGCGGACTGATAAGACAGAGGTGCGCAAGTTGCACATTCACAAAGCGCGAGTAGTTCAGTGGTATCCGCCGATTCGGCGGACTGATAAGACAGAGGTGCGCAAGTTGCACATT
>JAYRHC010000046.1:0-1933 GCA_041907525.1 Candidatus Woesebacteria bacterium | reverse complement strand
TCCTTGGTCGGTCAGGCAATCTTGAGTTTATCGTAAATCTCATCAATGAATTTGCTTCCGACGGTGCATTGTCAGGTATCCGATCGCGAGCCATCTCCGCGCTCCCACTTCCTGCACTTGAGCCAAACACGAAAGATATCTACAAGTGGGCGAATGTCCTTGTCCTGCCTGCACTACTGGGCGCATGGGGAGTGCTCAGACTCAAGAAGAGAGGATAAACAATATCCAATTCTCAATTTTCAAACTCCAATTAGGAAACAAAATGTAGCGGTCATTGCGAGAAATCCGTCCCGAGTACTCGGGACGGAGACGAAGCAATCTCATAGGATAATTAACGATGTCGAAAATACCGTTTGATTGCTCGTTTGACGACGGGGAATGCAAGTGAGTCCCAGGGTATTTCACCCTCAGCAAAAAACCTGAATCCACTGACATCGTCGTGAGGTTTCAGAGTACCCGACTTGATCCTTACGGTAAACACAAATCCGAGGGTATGGTAATTTAAACCTTTATAGACGTATCGATCGCATCCAGAGAATACGTATCTGAGAGTATCAACCTCGATCCCGAGTTCCTCTCTTGCTTCACGGATGACTGATTCTTCGATCGTTTCTCCCAGATCAACGAATCCACCCGGTAAATCTAGAAGACCTTTGGCAGGTTCTATAGCTCTTTTTACTAATAGGATCCTACCACGATCGTCCGCAATTATGATCGCATTACAGGGTCTTGGATTAATATAGAGATCGAGACCACAGCTCTTACAGAGCGTATTTCGGCTGGACATCTTCGTAAAACTCTTTCCACATTTCGGACAGAATGGGAAATCGACTTCATCGATGAATGCACTGTTCATATAACAACAATTATACTCCAACATTAGATTACCCCTTCCGTCCCCCCCCCACGAGTGGGGGGGGGACACCTTCCCAAGGGAAGGATATATTTGCTTCCTTGGGGAAGCTGGATCCACGACGAAGTTCTTCACATCTAAGGACGAAGTCGGGAGACTGAAGGGGTTGCTACATCAAAATCAACTATCCGCTATAATAGCCTCATGATCCGGACTCGTATCGCCCCCTCACCCACTGGTTACCCCCACATCGGCACCATATATCAGGCTCTGTTTAATTGGGCATATGCAAAAAGATTCGGAGGGAGGTTCCTTATCCGCATCGAGGACACCGATCGTGAACGTTTCGTACAGGGCGCCGAGGAGAAAATATACCACGCGCTTGATTGGTTCGGGATCGCAGAAGACGAAAGTCCTCGCAAGGGCGGTGATGTGGGGCCATATCGACAGTCAGAACGACTGGAGTTATATAAAAAGTACGCACACGAACTCGTAGAGAAAGGTCACGCATACTATTGCACCATAACACCAGAAGAACTAGAGAAACTTCGTCAAGAGAAGCGCGCTCAGAAACTGGCGCCTGTAATCAATGAAACGCTTCGCCAACAGAAACACACAAAAGAAAGTGTACAAGGAAGTAAATACGTTATCCGTATGCGAATGCCCGATAACGAAACTATTGTAGTACACGATGAGATACGCGGGGATATCAACTTCGAATCTAATCTGGTTGATGACCAAGTAATTCTCAAGTCCGATGGATTCCCTACCTATCACCTCGCAGTGGTCGTGGACGATCATCTTATGGGTATCACGCATGTGCTGCGCGGAGAGGAGTGGATAAACTCAGCACCGAAACATGTTGTGTTGTACCGCTATTTCGGCTGGGAGGAGCCGAAGTGGTATCACACTTCACTTCTCCGTAATCCAGATAAGTCCAAAATGAGCAAACGACATAGTCATACGAACGTAGACTGGTATCGTGAAGAAGGATATCTGCCTGAGGCGATCTTGAATTACTTAGCCCTTATGGCATGGAGCCACCCAGAGCAGAAAGAAATGTTTGATCTTGATGAGTTT
>JAYRHC010000045.1:0-5640 GCA_041907525.1 Candidatus Woesebacteria bacterium | reverse complement strand
TGATCCAGAAGATCAACGGTCCACCACCAGACAACACATAAGCGTTCTGGGAGATGAATTAAAAACAGTGTAAGGCGGCGTAAGCCGCCTTACACGTGATTGATACAGCACGCACCTATGAAACTTTTAAAGGTACTTTTCGAACTCGCAACCTGGGTCGTCATCGCAGTTATCGCGATTATGGGATTGTATATTCTCACATCCAATTTCCCGATGTCTTTCGGTTTTCGATCATATCTTGTCCAATCAGGCTCCATGGAGCCAACCATCATGACAGGAGATATCGTCGTCATCCAATCCCAGAGCGAATACCGGAAAAATGACGTCATCACCTTCCACGATAAAGAAAACCGCGTAGTTACTCATCGGATCGCGAACATGGAGACGAAAGACGGTACTCAGATGATTACGACCAAAGGTGATGCGAACCGTTCGGATGATTTCGACACGATAGCCCCCGATCAGATCATCGGCAAAGTTACACTCACGATACCCAAGCTTGGATTCTTGGTGGCTTACGGCAAATCTCTACCAGGACTCATCATCATGGTACTGATACCCGCGGCGCTGTTTATCGTTGATGAAATGTTCAAATTACACAATGCTTAATGGACGGGCGCGATTCATATTATTGTTTTTCGTGTTTTTTGAAGTCTTTCTCGTCACGACGAGCTATACTGATGCCGACTTAACCGCAGAACGTATCGTATTACAGAATAAGTTCGCAACCATTACGATCAATTTCTTCTCCCAAAATACGGCGAACAATAACCCCCTTACTACGCTGTTTCGTACTACATCTGTGCAGCCTGGGGGTTTTGACATAGGAGCAGTCCGCGTACACAATGGGGTGCAGAAAAATATAAAGTATTCTCTCAAGACGGTAAAAATGAATGGAGACGAAGGATTCTGCAGGGCACTCAAGTTGCGTACTTTTCATCGTGATGTATCGCTCAAATATGATGGGTCGCTTATGGACTATTCCGCGACCTCTTCGTTATCAGAGAATGCCCTGGAGGACTGGATATTTTTGGTCGGTCTGGATGACTCTGGTGCACAACTGAAGAATAAATCGTGTGAGTTTAACTTTGTCATGAGGACATATAGGGACTCTCCTGATGAGACAGGGGGAATATTCGCAGAGCGTAAAGTCAATAATATCATTTCAAGTGGTACGTGGTAAGGTATACTAAGTATATGATCAGTATTCTGCGTAGAAAAGATGCATACTACGGATTCGTGTGTTTGTATGTATTATTTACATTGACAGTCGGGCTACTATCCTCAAACATTATCCCAGGTATCCATATATTTACGAACAAGTCAGGCTCCATGAACCCTACGATTGATACCGGGAGCATCATAATTGTGAAGAAAAAAGATTATTATGATGTTGGCGATGCGGTCTCATACAGTACCCTCGTCGATGGGAAAGAGACTATCATCACACATCGTATTGTAAGTATTGGCGGCAATGTATATGTCACAAAAGGTGACGCGAATGTGGCAGTTGATCGTGCCATTATCTTGCCTCGTCTTATCATTGGTAAAGTAGTGGTTATCATCCCCTATGTCGGCTATATACTCAGCTGGGTGAAAAGTAGCCTTGGTGTCATCTTCGCTATCATACTGCCTGCTTCTGCTATAATAATAACCGAAATGCTATCTATAGGTACGTCGCTCACGGAGGACTCTAGAGATAGATAATTGTATCTAAATCCTTTGACCAATATCATATACAGTCTATGAAGGTGTACTTTACCGCTTCGTTGCGAGGTGTTCAGTTCTACGAACAATATTATAAAAAAATTTATGATGAAATTGAAAAACTTGGCTATGTTCATTTAGACAAAGAAATATTCACCCTCAATCGGATTCGCTACTATAACGATCTTGAAACGATCGGACGTGACGCGCACGTCGATCTTTACAGAAGAAAGATGAAAGCGCTTCAAGATGCAGATGTGTGTATCTTCGAAGTATCACTTCACAGTCTTTCCATCGGTTTCCAAATTGAGAAGGCCCTCAATTACCTGAAGCCAACCATAGTGCTTTACCTGGAGGATAATAACCCCTATTTTCTTGATGGAGTTGAAAACGAGAAACTCATACTAAGCTCATATACTAGTAAAAGCATTCATAAGGTACTGACGGAGTGTTTCGAGATCGCTCAGAAAAAGAAAGAGCAGCGATTTAATTTTTTTCTCAGTCCAGATCTCCTCATCCATCTTGAGGAGGCCTCCAAGAAGAAAGGGGTCACGAAGTCCATGTACGTACGAAGCCTCATTGAAAAAGATAGAGAGAAAATATGATCTAATTATGACTCGACATGACAGACCATCCACATGTGAGGCCCAGGATGTACCATGTTTAGGTCGAATAGCTCGGGTATTGTTTTTTCTAGAATAAATCCATTATTCTGTAATACAGATTCCCATTGAGCCACTGACTTGAAGTTAAAAGGAAGGTTTAGGAAAAATAACCCCTGTACCACGAAGTTACCGAAAAAATCCATGAGGGTCAGATACTGCATTTGGTCATCAGTTCCCAGTTTCACATACTGTGACAGGAGGCTGTCATCTTGATGACAGCCTTGGGGGACGGATCCTGAGTTCAATAGGCAAATATCCTCCTTAATTATCAGCCTCTGTGTTGTCCTTTCGCGGAGCAATCGTAGATCTTCATCAAGATATTTTTCTTCAATATGATGCATCACTGATTTGACAATCACTGTATTGAACTGTGATGGGATCTTTCCGAGTTTATCCGGCGATCGCATAAGCGAGAAATGAAAGTCTGCGGTGCGGGGCGCCCGATAGTCCCTGACATCTGTGCCCCACACTGTGTGTCCCTGATTGGTTAGGTGGTGTGTAAAATATCCGTCACCACTCCCGAAATCCAAAATGGATCCTTCGATCAGATCTTTCTGTATCGTTGTGTAATCGTGGGTAACTTTGTGTTCGCTGCGGTAGGCGTAATACTCATCCCCGAACCATCTGTTTTCTGTGTGAATTTGCATAATCTTTTCGTTGCAGTATCTTCCTGCTTTAGCCACTGAACGCATATTGACACCTTCCTTCTGGCTCAGGACAAGGTGATTGAGCGATTCGTCGACCAATAAGATTGCTTCTGCGGTGTGATCTGCGAAATGGTGACTGTAACTTGTATGGAGAACCTTCATGATAAAGTCCACCACCGACCTGTTGCGGAGGGCTTGGCATACTAGAGATAAATTTTGCATAAAAGGGGGATTCTTTCATACTAGATGATGGCGGATGAAAAGACAATGTGCAGTCATTACGCTTCTGTGTGTAATAAATACGTATAGTTAGGTTAGAAACCGCATCGTATTGAAACTATCATGGCAATTCAAGCATAATAGGGTTAGGATCTCAAATTATCACTTTCCTTGCTGTTTCTTATGAAATATCTTATTCTTACCGTGTTGTTCGCGGTTACCCTCGTTATCACCCCTTCCTTAGCGCGCGCTGAGACTGATCCGAGTGTCACTCCGCCGGGTCAAAAGTTGCGTGAAGAGGCACAAGAGCTTCGTGAGGAAATAAAAGATGAACGAGAGGATTTGAGAGAGGAAAACAAGGATGCGAAAACTACACTTATTCAAGAGAATAAAACTGAGCGTGAAGAGTTTAGAGAGAGGACGAAATCACAATTGGAAGGCAAAACGAAAGAAGAAATTAAAATACTCAAACCTACCATTGTTCAAGAACGCAAAGACATGATCCAGGCTAACAAGACCGAACGTCAAGAACTCCGTACGAACATTTTCACGAAAATGCAAGATTTCCGTCAGACAGTCGCGAGCAGGTGGCAGAACCTATGGTCTTCGATCTTCGGGAACAAGTGATCAGTCAACGAGCTTGACGAGGAATGGGAATTCTTTGTAGGGTTGTTTGAAAAAGGTTGAGCCCATGTGTCCGTCGTTGTTGATGATGAGTATTCCTCCCGTCCGATCGAATATCTTTCTCCCCTCAACATCGTTACATCCCCACGGGTCATTGGCAGAGTTAATGATGATCATCTTACCTGCATTCGATCTGATTGCTGCCCAGTCGTAGTCCTCTTCATGGGCTTTTACTGCTTTCGCTGGTCTTTCACCCTCGCGTGTCAGAAACGCCGAAACCAATATCGCTTGATGAATCTTAACGGAAACCTTTTCCAGTAACGCTAATATGGTAGATGCCCCTGAGGAGTGCCCGATCAATACCGTCTCACTTGAATATGTTCCATTTTGGAGTAAAAAAGGGACATACACGTCAATATCTGGGTCGTCCGTCTGGGGTAGCTGGGGTACCCATACTTCATATCCTTTCTTTTCAAGCTCAGACTGCATGTATGGAAACCAGAAGTCGCTCGGTGTGGAACCTATACCATGGAGAATAATGGCGTTTTTCACAATGATAATTGTATCAAAAAGCTATTATGTCTCGGTTGTTTGAGATGGTGTATCTTTTTCTGTCAACAATTCACTAATTTTTTCTACTAAAAACTGCATATCGGTCTGTGCTCTGATGAAATAATACGATGGGTGGTCTTTATTGATCTTGTCAATCATGGTGTTGTCTGCATCGAAATTCGTGAGGACGACAATGGGAACGCTCGCTCCCCAGGAATCTTTCCGGATTGCATCCATAAAGACATCACCCCTTTTATCTGGTAGGAGAATGTCCAGCGTGACCAGATCAGGATGTTTCGCGAGCGCGATCTCGAGGGCGTCATCGCTTCTCTGAGCGGTGATCACGGCGTATCCTGCACGAGAAAGCTTGGTAACGAGCGCCTCACGCAGGAGCATGTCATCCTCGATTACGAGTAACACCTTCTTTGACGCTACACTATTCATAAGAAAAGAAAGAATAGATAATACTGTATCATTCTATATGAAAAGTATGTCTAAATATATGGAATACAAATTCCACTCGTATATGTACGCAAGAAACGCTCATGCATACATTGCTGTATGAAGGCGAGAGAGTCAATCCTTGTTCAAGAGAATAATTCATCATGCAGGAAACGAGACAGCGCAAATGCCACTCCGTGCTTCACTCCGTCAGTCCGAGTGACAAGTCCCCTCGTAAAGACTCCACTTGTTCCAACAATCTCACCGATATTCCTCGTGTTAAACAATCCATCCATTGACTCTTCAAGCGTTTTCCCTGTTTCGATATCCTTAATTATTCTACTTGGTAACACAAAACCACCAGAGGAACCTATGCCGACTTTACCATTTCTATCGATAATCACTACCATGGAACTTTCAAACCATCCATGTTTGTATTTGTGCATACCGCCCTCTATCCCTACACCGTAGTGAGCACTTCGGACTTTCTTGAGAGCGTTTTGAGCCCTATTGAGTGCCCCCGTAAACATAGTGTTAATATTTTTCGGTTGTTCTGAAACACCTGAGGGGACTTTCACCCCTTTCACTGACACGTTCGGAAAATAATGAGAGAACACTGCCTTAACAGGATCCGTCTTTGTAGGATTAGTAGAGCCCACGGCTATGAGCATGGGGAGATTATATCAGGAATATGTTTTTGCGAGCTCACTTCCTGTAGGCTTTCTTGAAGCATGAGACGAAGAACTCGCTTGCCTTTTGTGGTCTTGAAGTATTGTTCACGATTT